>JAEWBD010000186.1 GCA_023391315.1 Bacteroidota bacterium
CTCATGCCCCGCTTAGGCATTAATACGATCAGGCCTTCATCATCATCTACGTTGTTGGCTGTTTTTTCTACGTCGGACCATTTTTCAACAGGAGTAAACTCTGCTTCAATATTGGCTTTTTTAATAATGTTCTTAAGAATGCTGAGAATATTGGCTGACGAATAAAATTCCATTAACGCACCTGAATTGCGTGCTATATTCCAAACCCGCAGCAATGCATAAAAGAAACCTGGTTCTGTATCAAATTTCGGTGGAATAAAAACAATATATTTTTTAATAGTTGAGATGGGCTGCGCCGCATGATAGATCAATACATTGATGGTTTGATTTTGCAAATAACCGTTGTATAAATTATAAGCAAACGAGGCAGAGAATCCTTTATCTTCTTCCAGGGCGATAAGCAGGTCCGTGATTTTTTTTTCTTTCACTACATTATTAATGCCGTTAATCACATCATTATCATAACGTGTAAGCGGCGTGAGTGTTACGTCGGATGCTGAAGCTGTATGTACGGCTTCATCCAATATTTTTTCTGCGTTCTTTACAGATGATTCATTTTTTTCTTCATTAATAACATTCAACGCAAATATCCTGTCAGTATTGGCTTTGGCTTTTATCATGGTAGCCAGGTTTACCATTCGTTCTACAGTCTCCGGGTAATTTACAGCAAGCAGCATAGCTTCTTCCTTATCATCCTTATCTGCAATAGTATCTTCCTGATCTGCTTCCGCAATTTTTCTTGCTGCGGCTGCAGACACAAATGATGACAAAGTGCAGGAAATAAGAATAAGCAAAATGCTTCCGTTCAAAACATGATCGTTTAATAAACGTATTGGTTCGCCGGTTTCTGTTTCTGAGATAATGATATTATAGCCTACCATTACGGTAGCCAGCGTTGCAGCGGCAGAGCCTGAGCTCAAACCAAATATCATTCCACCTTCATTTTTAGTAAGCCTGAAAGTTTTTTGTGTTGCCTTTGCGCCGATATATTTTCCGAAAAAAGATGCAAACATCATTATTGCCGCTACTTCAATTGTTTCCCAACTGCTAAAGAATACTTTAAAGTCGATGATCATGCCCACACTTATCAAAAAGAAAGGAATGAAAATAGCATTGCCTACAAATTCAACCCTGTTCATTAGCGATGATGTACGGGGTATAAGACGGTTAAGGGCAAGCCCTGCAAGAAATGCGCCGATGATGGCTTCTATGCCCGCTATTTCTGCCAGCATAGCTGCCAGATAAATCATTACCAGCACAAAAATGTATTGAGATATTTTATCATTAACATTTTTTAAAAACCATCGGGCGATTAAAGGAAAAACCAACAAAACAGTTAATCCAAAAGCCAATATTGATAATGTAAGGTTAAACCAGAATTCTTTGCCGGCCTGTCCTTGTGCCACACCCACAACCGCTGCCAATACTAATAATGTTACAAGGTCGGTAATCACGGTTCCGCCCACTGTAATATTAATAGCCCGGTTTTTAGAAATGCCCATTTTACTTACAAGTGGGTAAGCAATTAATGTATGTGAAGAAAAAAGGCTTGCAAACAATATGGAAGTAAGCATAGAAAAACCGAGCATGTAATAAGCACATATAAATCCAAGTATAAAAGGTGCGGCAAAAGTATAGAAGCCAAAAGTGAGGCTCTTCCATTTGTTTCTTTTAAAATCGCCCATATCTATTTCAAGGCCCGCGAGAAACATAATGTAAAGCAACCCTGTTGTACCAATTACCACAACGCTGCTGTCGCGGGAAAGTATATTAAAACCATTGGGGCCAATAACAGCACCTGCAATGATGAGCCCAATTAAGTGCGGCACTTTTATTTTATTAAGAAGAAGCGGTACAAAAAGAATAATGATTAACTCTACCAAAAATTTCAACACCGGCTCTTCTATTGGCAACGATATATCCAGGACAATCAATAAGATCATTCGTTATTATTCTTTGTTTGAAACTCTGTTTAGCTCTACTGAAAATTTTGCGGTGCAGGCGCTGTCTATTTGTATGGTGCGTGTGCCTTTTAATTTGTCGGGAGCGGTTTCGTTTAAAAGCACATGCATCATTACTTTTTTAGGCGCAGTGGAATCTGTTGAAAAATTAAGATTAATTTGATTATTGGAATATTCAGCCAGGTAAATGCGTACAAGCTTGTTATTACTGATAACCTTTGTTACCAACTGAGAAGAATCGCTGCCAAATTCCCATAGGTCGGAGCGCTGATCGCCAACAATATAATCGCTGCAGTTAGATTCTGTGCAAACAACTTTACTGTTCCAAAGCCCTTCAATCTGGTTTGGCCAACCGGGCAGCATGATAGTATCCTTTTTTGCAAGCAGGCTGTCACGCATTTTTAATAACGACTGGTAATCGGCCTCCCTGAGCGCAAACTGGTTTTCTTTTTCAAGTAATATTTGTTCTCTTTTATTTAACTCCTGTTCGCGCACATTATCCCTGCAGCCTGCAGCAAAAAAGATTGCAGCAAAACATAGGCAGGCGAGCATTTGTGTAATAACTTTTTGTTTCAATATGCAGTAATATTTTATGTGATTATTTTAAAGTTACAGTTTTTACCGTAAAGGACGTTTGTATGCAATGGCATAATAAGTATTTTATAACTATCGATAAAGCATTAATAATTTAGCATGATGAGATGTATACAAATCATCCTGCTGAATATTTTTTTATTCAATATAACTGCATGCACCAGTAAGCCATCGCAAAGCAATGACGCAGGTATTGAATACGACACCATATCATCACCGGCGGTAATTAAGTCAGATACATTGCCGGTTGGACAATTGATTGAAAATGTTGTTTGCAAAAATGATGCAACGCAATCTTATGCTTTATACATTCCATCTAACAAAATCAATGCGGCTATTTATTTTTTCGATCCGCATGCAGCCGGCGCACTGCCTTTGGAAAAATATAAAGCGCTGGCAGATGCATATAATTTTATACTGATTGGAAGTAACAATTCTAAAAATGGTAATGATTTTCAAACTGCAGAAAACATATGGCAAAATTTATATAATGATACAAAAAGGATAACCTTAAATACAGGCAGGGTTTACGTTTGCGGATTTTCAGGCGGCGCAAAGGCCGCAAGCTATCTTGCCTTGCATCATCCTGAAATAAAGGCCGTAATAGCAGGTGGGGCTGGCTTGCCTGATGGAACGCCTGCCGCTAACTTCAACTTTAGTTTTACAGGCATAGCAGGTAAAGGCGATATGAACATGACAGATATTGTTGCTTTAAATAATGATCTTGATAAAACACAAACGCGTCACCGGCTTATTTTGTTTGATGGAAAACATGAATGGTGCCCTGTAAGTACGATGAACATTGCTTTTGCAGGATTGGAGTTAGATGCAATGCGCAATAACGTTATTCCCAAAAATGATTCATTGATAAATGCATTTATCAGTAACAGCAAAAAAAGAATTGAAGCGTCATTCAAAAAGAATGATTACATGCAGGCATCTGATGAATGCATACTTGCCTTGAATATACTTGATGGTATAACTGGTGCCGTTTTCTTCAAACAAAAAAATAATGCTATTGTAAATGGTGCGGCTTATAAAGATCAGTGGCAGCAGCAACAACAACTATTTACCATCGAACAAAATAAAAAAGCGGAATACAATGCGCAATTCCGGCAAGGTGATATGAATTACTGGAATAAAACAATCAATGATTTAAATACAAAAGCAAAAGGCACAACGCCAAAAGCTGCGATGAACCAGCGTTTGCTGGCATATTTATCACTGGCGTTTTATTCTATCAGCAACCAGCTTATCAGTCAAAACCAAAATGACGCTGCCGGTTATTTTGTAACACTATATAAAATGGCAGACCCAACCAACAGCGAAGCCTGGTATTTTGCTGCCGTATTGGACGCAAGGAATAACAATGCAAATGCAGCGCATGACGACCTGGTGAAAGCGGTTTCGAATGGTTTTAATGATAAAGCAAGAATGATGCAGCAGCCTGAATTTATCAGGCTTCAGCCGCAAATAAACCTGCCTCTTATTCCCGGCCCGTAATTATTTCAGCCGCACATATTTTTCAATGTTTATCCTGTTCACGCCAATGCTGTCGATTTTTTCAATGCCCTGCTGCGTGAGCGTATCATTATGTATGGCTATAGTGAAATGAAAATCGTTGCCTTCCCATTCTCTTGCGTTGCAATATTCAAGATGCTCTGTGTAATTGCTGTCGTTTAACTCATATTTGCCGCCGCCTGAAGAAAAGAAAGCGGTGGCCGAATCTTTGCCTTTATTAAGATCGTGGCCCATAAATGCAAAATGTGATGCATCAATAACTTTAATGAATGATTTGTCTTTTGTATAATCTGTAACAGCCGTGTCATTCTTTTCAATGGTTGTTCCTGAAATAAGTTTCCATGTGCCTTGTATGGAATTGGTTGCAGTATTTAATGATGACTGCTGTTGATTATTGCAAGCAGTTAAAACAGTAATGGCTGCAATGGTTAGAAATTTTTTCATTGATTGATTTATTAATTATGAATTTTTATGGGATAGTGTTTGAAATAATTTAAAGTTTTGTATCCGGAGCCATTGCTGAGTAATGATCTGCAGATGCAGTGAGTGACACAACCGTGATGCCATTCTTGATTTGCCGGCATCAAAAAATAACTGGTTAAAAAGCTGTTACACAGTTTGAATTAAAGGATGTTTCCACGGCCCGCGGTAACTTCTTTGCAATAGTTTGGTGGCTTCTTCATCACCAGTGATTTCATGCTTTACGGCATCGTAACTAAGCGGTCTTTGCAATTCCATAGAGAGATTGGCCATAATACAGCTCGCCGTTGAAATATGTCCTTCTTCAATGGGCGCAACGGGTTTTGTGCCTTTATCTATCGCTTCCATAAAGTTCTGCATATGCCTTCTTGTTGCGGAAGCAACGTGCAATTCAATATCAGGTTCCTTTAAATCTTCAGGATATTTTTCTTTTTCCCAAAGCACATCGCCATGTAATTTCTGTTCTTTATTATCTGTGGGAAAGAAATCATATTTCCATACGTCACAGCAAAGCGTTCCTTTATCGCCATAAATTTTAAATGCCCATGGATAATCGGGGTCAGAAGGCCTGCCCCAGGTGCGGTGCTGCCACACGCAATCTATATCATCATAAGCGAAGATGGCGGTTTGCGTATCGCTGATATTACTGCTGCTCTCTTTGTCAACAAAAATGCCGCCTGTTGATGTAACGCTCTTTGGCCAGCCAAGACCCAGCATCCAGCGCACCGCATCAAACATGTGAATGCACATATCGCCGATAATACCGTTTCCATATTCCATATAAGCACGCCAGCGGCGGTGCGGCAAACCGGTAAACGGCCGCATGGGTGCCGGGCCTGTCCACATATCATAATCAAAAAAAGGTGGCACAGGTTGTACGGCAGGGTTGCCTGTTGCCCGCATGTGATAATAGCAGCACATTTCCGCGTGATGGATTTTGCCGAGCATGCCGGTATCAATAATTTTTTGTTTGGCTTCTACCAAATGCGGCGTGCTCCTGCGTTGGGTGCCCACCTGCACCACGCGGTTATATTTTTTGGCTGCCGCCATTATTGCTTCACCTTCCAGCACATCAACACTAATGGGCTTTTGCAAATAAACATGTGCACCACTTTGCAATGCATCTATCGCCTGCAATGCGTGCCAGTGATCGGGCGAACCAATTAAAACAACTTCAGGTTTTGCTTCGTCCAGCAGCCTTTTGTAATCTTTATACAGCTTAGGTTTCTGATGGCTTTGCTGCCTTTCGCTTACCATTGCTGCCGCATGGTTCAGCATGTTTTCATCCACATCGGAAAGGGCCACCACATCTACAGGTGCAACCTGTATCAGCCTGAACAAATCGCTTTTGCCATACCAGCCTGTACCAATTAATGCCACCTTTTTAGAAGGTGCATTTTGAAGGCTTAGCTTGTCAATATTTAATGCGCTTAAAGCAAGCAGTGAAGCACTGTTGCGCAAAAAATCCCTGCGGTAAATTTTGTGTTTGTTCATGGATGTTGTTTGAAATTTCGTGGTTAAAATGCAGGTGCATGAAACCTGCAGCCATCAATGATCTATTATGTTGCAATTGAACCAGCGCAGCCGGCAATATAAATTCTTTATTTATAAATAGCAACCTCGTTCAACCCATCACTTGTTCTAACACCACGGTACATGCCTTCGCTGTTAAATAACAAGGCAATATTCCCCTTCGCATCAACGCCAATCATACCACCTTCGCCGTTTATGGCAACCAGTTTTTCATTCACCACTTTATTCATAGCATCATGTAAATTCATATGCGCATATTCCATTAAACAGCTTACATCATAGGCTGCCACTGCTTTTATAAACAATTCACCGTGGCCAGTGCAGCTTACAGCACAGGTTTTATTATTGGCATAAGTACCGCAACCAATTACGGGGCTATCGCCAATGCGGCCATAATTTTTATTCGTCATGCCACCGGTGCTTGTAGCAGCAGCCACATTGCCCTGCTTATCACAGGCAACGGCGCCAACTGTTCCAAATTTCTTATCTATATTTTTTACAGAATGGTCAAGCTGATAAGCGTCAGAATCTTTCATCTCCTGCCACTGGTCATGCCTGAATTTTGAAAAGAAATATTCATCAGGCTCAAATACAAAACCCTGTTCTTTGGCAAAGAGGGCAGCACCTTCACCACTAAGCATTACGTGTTCCGTTTTCAGCATCACTGCTTCTGCCAGTTTTATGGGATTGCGTATATGCTGAACACCACACACGGCGCCTGCCATAAGATCTGCGCCGTTCATTACGGCTGCATCCATTTCATGCAAACCTTTTTTAGTGAATACAGCGCCGCGGCCAGCATTGAATAAAATATCGTCTTCCAGCACAACTATTGCTGCAATTGCTGCATCCATTGCGGTACCACCTTTTTCTAAAACTGCATAGCCTGCATCTAAGGCCTGCTGCAAACCCTGTCTGTATTGTTGTTCAAGTTCAGGCGTCATATTCTCTTTAAGAATAGTGCCAGCACCACCGTGTACTGCAATTGTATATTTCATTCTGCGAATAAAAGTAGTTGTTTGGAAAGATAACTGGTAACGGGCAATTACATTTTAAACATCTAAGCTTAATTACCACGTAAAAATTATTAAAATACAGCAGTGATTTATAGAGGAAGCGTAATTATAAACGTTGTGCCTTCACCTTCTTTACTTTCAACATTTATTGTTCCGTTATGTTGTTTAGCAATAATGTCATAAGTCAGGCTAAGGCCCAAACCCGTTCCTTCGCCGGTGGGCTTAGTTGTAAAAAAAGGCTGGAATATTTTGCTCATAATATTTTGGGGAATGCCTTTTCCATTATCCATAACCCGTATTTCCACGCCCTCATCCCCTGAAGAGGAATTATGCAGCCTTCGTGTGGCAACGGAAACCAATGCCTTAAATCCTTCGCCTTCATTTTTGCGCCTTTCATTCACTGCGTAAAAAGCATTATTAAAAAGATTAAGCAATGCCCTTCCAATATCCTGCGGCACTACAACAATTTTACCGACACTCTCATCCAGTTCAGTTTTAAACTCAGCATTAAAGCTTTTATCTTTTGCGCGCAGGCCGTGATAGCTTAATCGTAAATATTCTTCACATAAAGTATTAATATCAGCCGGCTCTTTTGCGCCTGAACTTTTTCTTGAATGCTGCAGCATGTTTTTTACAATAGCATCGGCACGTTTACCGTGATGGTTTATTTTTTCTTCATTCCCTTTAATGTCATTTGCAATAAATTTCACTTCATCAAAATTCCCCTTATCAACTTCATCAATTAATTCGCTGCTTAATTCGCTGTTCACCTCGCTAAAATTATTAATGAAATTTAACGGGTTTTGTATTTCATGTGCAATGCCCGCGGTGAGCTCGCCAAGCGAAGCCATTTTTTCGCTTTGTATCAATTGCGCCTGGGCTGATTTTAATTCTGATAAAGCACTTTCCACTTTTTGCTTTTCCCTTTGAAGTAAAAGGTTTGCTTTCTGTTTATTGCGACTGTTCCTCGATTGGATAACGGCAATAATTACAACCGCAAGCACTGCAAGGGCCAGTGCAACAATTATGAATAGCTGTTGGTTTTTTATGCGTTTGGCTTCCGCATCTTTTTTATCCTGCTCGGCCCTGGCAACTGCCTGTTTTTTTTCAAAATCATAATTCATAGATAATTCTGTAGCTTTTTTCACATTGTCTTTCCTGCGGACAGAGTCCATAATATCTGCGAATAATTTATGATTTAACAGAGCTTTCTTGTAATCACCTGTAAATTCATAACAGCTTGAGAGATTTTTATATGCTTCTGCATTTGCCTCAAGATAAATATCAGAACTACTGAGCGCATCAAAACTTTTTTCATAATGTACAATGGCAGTTTTGTAATCTTTTTTCAAATAATATATCTGGCCCATTGTTGATTGAGCCTGCGAAATATTAAGTTTTTGATTGGAGGAATCAGCAACCAAAATTGCCTGCCTGTTTAATTGTATTGCCTCTGTGATTTTATTTAATTTAGCAAGGGCCAAGGCAGCCTTGGAGAGGCTTGCCGCCTTGATTCCCTGGTCTCCGAATGCTGTTGCGAGGTTGGCTGCTTTCATGCCATATTGATAAGTTTTATTCCATTGTTCATACGCAGAATATAAGGACGCCAGGTTGGAATATCCATACAGCTCAACATTCTTTAAATTTTTTTTAAGGGCAAGACTAACTGCTTTTAGAAAAGCTTGTTCGGCTTTAGCAGAATCGCCAATGTTCTGATAAGTATTCGCAAGATTCATAATTACATAAGCCTGCCTTATTTCATCATGTAAAGATTCTGCAAGCATTAAGCCCTTTTGTCCATACTCAAGCGCTCTGGGAAAGTTTGACAGTTGCTGATAGCCAATGGCTATGTTGCTGTACAGGGCTGGTAACTCTTTTGAATAATTATGCCTTTCATAAATTCCGGTTGCTTTTTCACTGACCTTTATTGATGAATCATACTTGCTTTGCATGCCGTACATCAGCCCGCGATTGGTATATAAATTAGCAATATTCATCGAATCATCAGGCTTAATAAAATTTTCGAGGTATTGAAATTGTTGTTCTGCTGCCTCATAATTTCCCTTATAACAATAGTTTACAGACAGCCTTGCCCGTGCATCTACTTCACCCTCATAAAAATTTATTTTTTGCGCTGCCAGCATGTTTTGCTTACCAAGTGCAATGGCCGAATCAAGGTTTATATTGCTAAGAAAAAATATTTTTTGATTGATGAGTTTAATGCGGGCAGTATCGGATGTTTCTTTACCAATCAGGTTGTTTATGCTGTCAATTTTGGTATTTTGGGTGAAGCCACAATGCAATAACAAGCTGAAGGATACGGCAAGGTAATATCTCATAATAGTAAGCTAAGGTGTAAATAATATCCTTTAAAGATAATTCAATTGTGAAATGGCGGCTCCTGTGCTTCCTTATTTATGTATATTTCCTTTTTTAGTTTTAAGCTTAGCTAACTGTTACAGGCAGATTGATAATAAACGTTGTGCCTTCACCTTCTTTGCTTTCAACATTTATAGTTCCGTTATGTTGCTTGGTAATAATATCATACGTTAAGCTCAGGCCTAAACCCGTTCCTTCACCGGTGGGCTTTGTTGTAAAAAAAGGCTGGAATATTTTATTGATAACATTTTGCGGAATGCCTTTTCCATTATCAATAACTTTTATTTCAATATCTTCTTCACCGGTTTTCTTTGTTTGGATGATAACCATGGGTTTAT
>JAEWBD010000197.1 GCA_023391315.1 Bacteroidota bacterium
AAACAAGCCTGTGTGTGCCGGCGGAATAAATGCAGCAACGGCCCAGCCTTTTTCACACAAACGCATTTCGCCGGTTTGCACATCAATGCCAATACCCCTGCGGCCGGGCAGTTCATATAAATTACCACCATCGGGCAATTCAATCCAGTCTTCTTTCTCTATGGGAAAAGCATCCCAGCCGGAACGGCCAACAGCATAAAGGCTGGTATCTTCAAAGATGTTGCCTTTGCCATCTGAATATAATATGTATGGGGATTGATGAAGCATAATAGATAGCTATGAGCCGTGAGTTGCGGGCTGCGGGCTGCTTGCGATTTGCTGTTTACAAAATTCGTTAAATTCCCTTTCTGTTTGGGCGGGAACATCACTCTCCGTTTCTTTTTGAATGATCTTATTACTTTTGAAATCGAGCGTGAGCATATTATCTTTCAGTATGGCATTCTTTACATCCTGCCATGAATAATTTTTGAATGGGAAAGTGTTGAACGTGATGGCGTCTTTACTAAACCCGATTTCCTGCGGAAATTTAATCTGCCTTTCCAGCAAAGCTGCCACAATGAGAAGTACCGCTATCCACGGAAGATGAAGCGGGTACAGGAGCCATAAAAATGCGGCTGCATATAAGGCCCATTTAAATGTAATTATACTTTCTTTCTGATTGGCTGTTATTGATAACACAAAGTTGATTACAATAACTGCCATTAATACCACATTAATCCAGTTGTATGTAAAGAACATGGTATTTAACAACGCATATATTTCTGCAGCAATTGTAAGCACGCACATCAGCGTTGTTATTATATTATATATTTTGTAATTGGGATGCCTGAGCGTAATTACAAAATCGTATTCTTTATTTTGGCTCATCAGTGCAATTACTTTTCACAAATAAATTACAGATCTTCCATAACAGGCGCGATGCAACAACCGCATCATAATTGGTTTCGCCCACGCCCACTTCAACCAAATCAAACCCTATTAATTTCTTGCCGCTCTCTATAATTTTTCTCAGCAGGTATAAAACTTCATCACTTTGAAAACCGCCCGGAACGGGTGTGCCTGTGTTGGGACAAAGTTTGGGATCAAGCCCGTCTATATCAAAACTGAAATACACATTATCCGGTAAATATTGCACCATTTCATCAGCAATAATCTTCCAGTTTTCCCCGGCAAAAAAGCGCTCCTTTATCTGCTGGTCAAAATAGGTGATCACTTTATAATTACTGCTGCAGATATAATTCCATTCTGCTTCACAATAATCCCGTACGCCTGCCTGCACCAGCCTTTCAATGGCAGGTACTTCATTCAGGGCATTATACATAATACTCGCATGCGAGTAATTGAATTTTTCATAAGCCTTACGCAAATCACAATGCGCATCAATCTGCAACACGCCAAAGCTTTTATATTTTTCAGCCAGCGCTTTAAAATAACCTAATGACACACTGTGATCGCCGCCAAGCAGGCCAACAAGTTTGCCACGGCTCAGTAAATCTTTCGTTTGTTCATACACCCAGTTATTCAGCATTTCGCTGCCCTCATTAATTTCTTTGAGGCTTTTTAACATAAACTTATTATTGTTTATATCCTGGCCATGCGCAATAAAATCAATGTAGAGTTCAGCCTCCTTGCGCAGGTAATCGCTCTTCATCAAAATTTTTTTATCGGGTTCACGCATGTAAAAGCCTTTCTTCCAGCCGTGCGGCATGTTGGGATCGAAGAGATCTATTTGCGTACTTGTTTTAAAAATGTGCTCTATAGCCCTTGCTGTGCCTGCATTGCAGCTTACTGTAACTTCCCAGGGAACGGGCAGGATAACCACCTGTGCATCATCCTCAGAAAAGGGCAAGCCAAAAATATTGTTATTGCGGTTTGCCACCTCATTTACGTCAAACTTTGAAAGATCAACCATATCTGTAATAAAAAGTTGTGCAAGATACTCGCTATTTTCAAAACAGGCTTGCTAATACCTGTTAACAAAAACCATAACCGGGCCGGAATGTTCCTTACAATAAGGGGTTAATTATTTTCCTGTCCGCAAATAATTCTGTAAACCATATTGTTAAACTGCGTTACGACTTTTCCATACATATAATTAACCGGAATAATCTCATTTCAAAACTTTAATTTGCACACCCGAAACAATCGCCTGAAATGTTGAGAAACTGTACGCTGATAGCTGTGTTAATCCTGTTTTTTCAAAATGCTTTCGCCCAAACTTCAAACACTGCAAAATACCCTTCACTTTTTTGGGAAATAACCGGCAACGGTTTAAAAAAACCTTCTTACCTGTTTGGCACCATGCATGTAAGCAATAAGATTGCTTTTCATTTAAGCGATTCTTTTTACAATGCTATTCAAAGCACCGATATGGTTGCGCTTGAATTAAACCCCGAATACTGGCAAAAAGATATGGTGAAGATGAATGCCGCGCAGGAAGAAATTGAAAATTTCTACAGGGACAATACCACGCAATACTTAACCGAATCGTCTTTTGCAATAACTGATTATTATGATAAATTAAAACCAGCGCTTACAGCCGAACCCCAGCAAATAAACAGCCTGCTTTACCGCACATTTTCCATACAGCAGGATTATGAAGAAAACACTTACCTCGATCTTTACATTTATCAAACCGGCAGAAAATATGGCAAGCTGGCCGGCGGTGTTGAAGATTATTATCAAACCCAGAAAATATTGTTTGAAGCTTACGCCGCTATGGCAAAAGAAAGAATGAAGCGGTCGAACAACCGCGATGCAACACCTGATATTGATAAAAAAATACAGGAGGCTTACCGACATGGCAACCTCGATTTGCTGGATTCACTTGAACATTTATCTTTTAATTCGCCTGCTTATGTAAATAAGTTTTTGTATGCACGCAATAAAATCCAGGCTAATTCAATAGACTCTTTAGTAAAAAAACACAGCCTGTTTGTTGGCGTAGGCGCTGCACATTTGCCAGGTCCTAACGGCGTAATAGAATTGCTGCGGAAGAAAGGTTATAAGCTGCGCCCTATTTATATGCAGGACAGGGATGCAACAGCTAAGGAAGCTGTTGAAAAGATGAAAGTGCCGGTAAACTTTAAAAATTTTACAACAGATGATGGATTTATTTCTGTAAAAATGCCCGGCCCTTTGTACAGAATGCCCCAAACATACAGAACCATTAGCGATAACTGGCAATACGCCGACATGGATAACGGCGCTTATTATATGCTTACGCGGGTGAAAACACATGCAGGATTACTCAATCAAAATGTGAACACCGTTTTACAAAAAACAGACAGCCTCTTATATGAAAATATTCCTGGCCGTATTATTAGTAAAAAAACAATAAAGAAAGATGGTGTAAGCGGGTTTGATATAGTAAACAGAACAAGAAGGGGCGATCTGCAACGTTACAATATTCTCGTAACGCCATTTGAAATACTCATTTTTAAAATGAGCGGCATCAATGATTATGCAGGCGGCACAGAGGCTGATACTTTTTTCAATTCAATTCATTTTAACCAACCTTCAGCTTCACAACCGGCCTTTGCATCAACACAAGCAGGTTTTCATATAAATTTTCCGCAATGCCCGCACATAAATAAAAACAGTTATGATGCAGACAATATAGATGCATGGCAATTTGAAGCCAATGACAGTACAACGGGAAATGCCTATGCTGTTTATAAAAAAACAGTTACCAATTTAAACTTTATGGAAGAAGACACTTTTGATCTCAGTCTCGTAGGGTTAAGTTTAAAATCTTCCGATATAATTGATAAAGAACTTTCAAGAAGCTTTACAAAAGTTGAGGGCTTTAATGCGTTGAAAATGCAGTTCGCCTGCAAAAATGGTAATTATATAAATGCAGAAGCTGTTTTAAAAGGCCCGGATTATTACCTCATTATTCAAACAAGCCGCAAAAAAAATAATATTGATGCCGCTTTTTTTAATTCGTTTGGCTTTGATAATTATCAATACAATACATCAACAACCTACACAGACACTTTGCTTGATTTTACAGTACAAACGCCTGTAAAACCCTTGCTGGATTCATCGCTTGTTAATTTAATGTACAGTGTGCTGCATGATGCAAGCCTTTTAGCTAAAATACAGGGCGAAAGTTATTGGCCAAAAAACAAATATGCTATGTTTAAAAGCGATTCAACAGGCGAATCTGTTTTGGTAAGCATGTATGAATACCCAAAATATTACCATGTAAAAGATTCTGCAACATATTGGAACAAACAATTAAAACCAGGCAATGATGATGATACTTACCTGTATAAAAAAACTGCATTTACAGCCGATGCATGCCAGGGTTATAAATTATACTGGCGTGACACCAATACAGTAAGACAAATAATTAACTACAAAATTTTAAGCAATAACAGGCTGTATAATCTTTATACCATCACTGATACAACAGGCGTTGAAAGCAGCTTTATAAAAAATTTCTTTTCAACCTTTACAGTAATTAATAAAGACACGGCTTCCATTTATACAGATAAAACAAATTTATTTTTTGAAGACTTGTACAGCAAGGATTCAATTACAAAAGCACTTGCAAGAAACGCTATTTCTAATGTTTATTATGGCGCCGGCAATATTGACAAGGTTGTAAACTTCATCAATAACCTTAATTACGGCGAGGAAGATTATTTTGAAATGAAGCAAAAATTCATTGCTGAATTAGGCTATATAAATGATTCATGCTGCAAAAACAAAATTGTGCATGCGCTTAAAGATATTTATACGAGCACCGCCGATACAGCTTATTTCCAGAATGCAGTATTGAAAGCGCTACAGCATATTCAAACAGATTCTTCATACGCTGCATTAAAAAACCTGCTGCTGCAGGATCCGCCGTTGTTTGATGATTATGATGCATATGGAGATTTCTTCGAAAATTTTGAAGATTCGCTGCAGCTTACACGAACATTGTTCCCGGAAATATTGCAGCTAACAACCATTGAAGATTATAAAGAACCGGTTATTGCATTACTATCAGAATTGCTTGACAGCGGTTATATAAAGGCTAATGATTATAAAGATTACTTCAGCAAAATATATTTTGATGCAAAAATTGAAATGAAAAAACTGCAGAATGCTGAAGAAAAATTACTTGAACAGCAATCTCAGCAAAATTATGATGACGATGACAGTGTAATAAAAAACCGCTATTCTAAAGATGATTATGAAACAACCGATATAAATGAATACGCTGCCTTGCTATTACCTTTTTACGATACAATACCGGCCCTGCCGAAGTTTTTCAACCGGCTGCTACAATCGAGGGATACATCAGTTCAACTGGAAACGGCGGTATTACTAATTAAAAACAATAAGCCTGTGCCGGATAGTATATTGATGAATATTGCGGCAAAAGACAATTACCGCAGCGATTTATTTAAGGCGCTTGATGAAATTAACCGCATTGACATATTTCCATCAAAATATAAACAGCAGGATTTAATGGCACGCTCCTTATTAACCGGCGATACAGAAAAAACAAAATTATTTGACATAAAGCCCGAAGGCAAAACGCTTGCAAATATTAATGGCAAGAAAGGCTATGTTTATTTCTTTAAATACAAGTTGCAAAAAGATGATGACTGGGAAATTGCCTTAAGCGGACCGCAGCCGGAAAACACGCATATGGTAAACACAGATGATGCATTAACGTCTTTAACCAATGAGAAAATTATTACCGGCAAACCGCTTGCAGAACAGTTCAGCGAGCAGTTATCAAGGCTACTGTTATTGCAACATAAAAGCGCCGGGCATTTTTATGAAAACAATAAAAACATGTATGGCAATTTTGACGATTATTAACATTAGTGAGGCAGCTTCAATAAGCCGCCATTATTTATATGCTGCAGATAAATTTTCCTGAACACAATTTCCGCATAAAAAAAGAAAAAAACAGGCACACTATTTTTGACGAAGTGCGCCACCGCTGGGTGGCATTAACACCCGAAGAATGGGTACGCCAGAATTTCCTGCAATATTTAATACAGGCAAAAAATTATCCTGCATCGCTTATTTCTGTTGAAAAAATTATCAGGGTAGGCGATCTTTCAAAGCGTTACGATATTGTAGTATATAAAGAAAACCTGCCCTGGCTTATTGTGGAATGCAAGGAAAGCAATACCCCGGTTGATGTAAAAGTTATTGAGCAGGTACTACGATATAATATGGCGCTTGCTATTAAGTATTTTGTTATTACAAACGGCAACGAAAGTTTTTGTTATGAGATTTCCGGCGATTCTTTCCGGGAGCTGGCTGCCTTACCGCAACTCCAATAAAAAGCCGGCAGAAGCATGCCTTTATTCAATTCAATTTTAATTTTACAGGCAACAATTAACGCGTTATTAAACTTTTCTTTCGCAGTATTTTTTATTAAATTCGTAGAGTATGAACGAAGTGCAGGCAACCGTACAGGCAGTTAAAATGCCTAAGTACAATCTTACAGACGAGCAGGAGAAGAAATTAATTTTAAGACAATATCGTGCTTTATTAAAAACATTGCGCAGCAAGCTTAAAAAAGGCGATAAGGAAATGGTGCGCCGTGCTTTTGAAATTGCAGCAGAGGCCCATAAAACCATGCGCCGCAAAAGCGGTGAGCCTTACATACTTCATCCTATTGCCGTTGCCATGATTTGCGTGGAAGAAATAGGGCTTGGTGTGCGCTCTACCATTTGTTCACTGCTGCACGATACCGTTGAAGACACCGATATTACCATTGAATATATTGAAAAGGAATTTGGCTCTGAAATAGCGCGTATAGTGGACGGGCTTACCAAGATATCCAATGTAATGGATACCAATACAAGCCAGCAGGCAGAAAATTTTAAAAAGATATTACTTACGCTCACAGATGATCCGCGGGTAATATTAATAAAGCTTGCAGACCGTTTGCATAATATGCGCACGCTGGATTATATGAAGCGTGAAAAACAGTTGAAGATAGCCAGTGAAACTATATGGGTTTATGCGCCGCTTGCACACAGGATGGGCTTGTATAATATCAAAACGGAGATGGAAGACCTCTCCATGAAATACCTTGAACCTGAAGCTTACCGTGAAATTGCCCAAAGGCTTTCTGAAACAAAAAGGGAACGCAGCCGTTACATAAACGAATTTATCAAGCCTTTAAAAGAAAAGCTGAAAAGGGCAGGTTTCACTTTTGATATTTATGGCAGGCCCAAAAGCATTCATTCCATCTGGAATAAAATGAAAAAGAAAGGTGTTGATTTTGATGAAGTGTATGATTTGTTTGCCATACGCATTATCGTTTACGCATCACCAGAAAAAGAAAAAGAAGAATGCTGGAAGGTATATTCAATGATAACCGATGAATACCTGCCTTCACCCGAACGGCTGCGCGACTGGATAAGTAATCCAAAAAATAATGGTTATGAAGCCCTGCATACAACCGTTATGGGCCCACATGGCAAATGGGTTGAAGTGCAGATACGCACCAACCGCATGAATGAAATTGCAGAGAAAGGCCTTGCCGCTCATTATAAATATAAAGAAGGCAGCAGCGAAGAAGACCGTTTTGATAAATGGTTTTCGCAGATACGGGAAATGATCAGCAACCAGGATACAGACAGCGTTGACTTTTTACAGGATTTTAAAACGAGTTTTCTTGCCGAAGAGATTTATGTTTTTACACCAAAAGGCGATGTGAAAATGTTGCCGGTAAACAGTACCGCGCTTGATTTTGCCTTTGCCATCCACTCCGCCGTGGGTAGCCGTTGTATTGGCGCCAAAGTAAATCATAAGCTCGTGCCCATAAGCCATAAACTGCGCAGCGGCGACCAGGTTGAGATTATTACCAGTAATAAACAAAAGCCTAATGAAGACTGGCTGAAGTTTGTGGTAACAGCAAAAGCAAGGGCAAAAATTAAAGATTCGCTTAAAGAGGAAAAAAGAAAAATTGCTGAAGATGGAAAACAAATGCTGCAGCGTAAACTTGAAAATAAAGGCACAACATTTAGCCAGCATAATATTGACGAACTGGTAAATTTCTATAAAGTTCCTTCGCAGCTTGACTTGTTCTATAATATAGCCACGAAGCATACCGATCTTAAAGAACTAAAAGATTTTACAGTTAACGGGGGCAAACTTGAACTGCCCAAACCGCAAAAAATAATTACCGAAATAAAGGTTCCTGAAACAGATACAAAACCGCAGCACAAAAAAGATTCAGAGCTTATTATTTTTGGTGAAAGCAGCGATAAGATAAAATATTCTCTTGCTAAATGCTGCTCCCCTATTCCCGGCGATGATGTATTTGGTTTTGTAAGTACAGGCAAAGGCCTCATTATACACCGAACGAATTGTCCGAATGCAGCAAGGCTTATGGCAAATTATGCACCGCGTATTGTAAAAACAAAATGGGCTAAAAACAAGGAGATTTCTTTCTTAACCGGTTTAAAAATCATTGGTATTGATGATGTGGGCGTTATTAATAAAATAACCAATGTTGTAAGCGGCGAATTGCGTATTAATATTGCAGCGCTCACAATTGAATCGGGTGAAGGCATGTTTGAAGGCACCATTAAAATTTTTGTGCACGACAAAGAAGAGCTTGATGAACTCGTAAACCGTTTAAAACATTTGAAAGGTATTTATGAGGTAGAAAGGCTGGACACAGAAGACGCTACGCTTTCTTAGGCACTTTAATTTTTGTTTTGGGCGGAACAACAGCGCCTGGTACTTTCTTCTCCCCTCCTGTATTTATGGATGACGGCTTGGCTGATGTTTTTTTATTTGTGAAATAACTGTAGGCACCTTTTATTAAAGCCATAATGCCTAATTTTTTTGCAGAGCCAACAATATTCTTTTTAAAGCTGAACCCTCTTGAAAAAGGATTGGCAAACATGCTAACGCCGTTCAATAACAATTTCCATGTTCCGTTGGCAATCATTTTATTAATAAAGGAGGGCAGCAAATTATCTGCTGCAGATTTTATGGCATGTTGCGGCAAGCGGCGCAGGCGTTCCTCAAGCTCATCTTCATCCTTTTTTACGCTTATTTTCAAAAATTCTATCTCTTCTCTCAGTTCTTTAATTGTATTGATTTCAGAAAGGTCGTAAGCGCCGTTTACCACAACAATTTTTGAAGCCATATTAATCTTTTTTATAGATGAGTTTAACGAATTTGTCAACGAAGGAATTACGTATAATCTTTCTCAAAAAGAATATAACAAACAAAAACACAAGCAGGTAAAACAGGGCAACTAAACCAAAGCCCGTGGCTAAACTGCCGGTTAATGTTGCGAGCCAGTAAGCCGCAGCTATGCTCGCAAATATCAGCACGAACAATACTAATATGGTAATTATGATTGCTGTAATGATTGTTGACGCTACATGGGAAACTTTATCTGCCGCCTGCAGTTTCAACAATAAAATCCGTCGCTGTATATACTCATTCAGTTTTTGCCTGGTTTCCTGAAAGTAATTTGCTTCTTCCTTCATTATAATTATTTTAATTGATTGCAGCCATGCAAACTTAACCCGCAATATCTTTTGCTTTACCTTCCATATCCTTTAAAAAAGATTTTCCTTTCTTGATAAAGTCTTTCACCTGGTCTTCATACTCAGAATATTTACTTTTTAGTTTATCGCCTGCATCGCTTGCAGCATCACTTACATCAGCTAACAATTCTTTTCCCTTATCACTGTTGATAAATAAAGCAATAGCAACGCCCGCTGCCACGCCAAGCATAATACCGCCTAAAAATTTTTGTCCGTTAGTCATAATTGTAGATTTAATTGGATGAATATTTGTTTATCATTAAATACCAAAAAAATTTATTTTCATTATATGGAGAACTCTTTCAGCAAACAGGTTAACAGGTATATTTTCCTTGCCATCATTTTAATATTCGCCTTTTTCCTGTTTGCCAGTTTGCGGCAGTTCTTCCCCGCATTTCTGGGGGCCATCACATTTTACATTTTAAGTAAGTCGTTCGTGGCATGGCTTGTAAAGAAGAAAGAATGGAATAAAAGCATGGCAGCCATTCTAATTATTATCCTTTCGTTCTTTGTAATCCTGTTACCCGTAGCCACCCTTATCAGTTTGCTTTATAACAAGATTAGTGCCGTGTTAGCTAATCCTGATGTAATTACAAACTCCATAAAACAGGCCGATAATGTTATACAACAAAAATACCACATCAGTGTAATATCTGGAGAAACGCTGGCAACCATCAGAACGAAAGCCTCGGACCTTTTATCCATAATATTAAATAAAAGCCTTGGCTTTGTTTCAACCATATTAATGATGTATTTCTTTTTATACTTCATGATCATAAATACCAGCAGGTTTGAAGCAGCGCTTATCTTATATCTTCCTTTTAAAAAAGATAAAATAAAATTGTTCGGCGATGAGCTGGTGCATCAAACATTCAGTAATGCCATTGGCATACCCGCTATTGCAGTGGCGCAGGGCCTCGCCGGGTTTTTAGCTTATTGGA
Source organism: Bacteroidota bacterium (assembly GCA_023391315.1). GTDB lineage: Bacteria > Bacteroidota > Bacteroidia > Chitinophagales > Chitinophagaceae > Parafilimonas. The sequence continues at coordinate 10,481 of JAEWBD010000197.1, forward strand.
TCATTGGCCTGCAGGAACCTGGTTTTTGGGGAGTTGTAACCGCATTTACATCTTTTATACCGGTAGTGGGCACCGGTATTGCATGGGCGCCTATTGCTCTTTACATGTTTGTTATCGGCCATTACTGGCAGGGCATTTTCATGATATTTTATGGCGCCCTTATTATGGGCGTGCTCGATAACGTTATCCGTTTTATACTGGCGAAAAAAATGGCAGATGTGCATCCTATTATTACCGTGCTTGGCGTAATACTCGGCCTGCAGTATTTTGGCATACTCGGCCTTATTTTTGGGCCCTTGCTTATCTCCTATTTCTTCATCCTCCTGAAAATATATTATGTGGAATATCAAAAACCCATAGCAAAACAACAATTAAGGAGACGACAGATAATGCCCGCATATATGCAGCCATTAATAGGGTTCACTAAGTTTAAAAGCAAACCAGCCGCAAAATCCAAAAAAAATGTTGCAGGCTAAGGTTCTATATTAATTGAAAACATTATCATACGGGAGCTAAGCCTGCCAAGCACATTGGAATATTTAAGGTCGGGATCGCGGTCGTGAATATTGGTGAGGCCGTTATGTATCTTTATTTCCGGAGAAATAGTTACGAAGTTTAGAAAGAAGTTGAAGCCAACGCCCGCTTCAATGGCGTAATCATTTTTTTTAAGTTTGATGAGGTCTTCCGCATTGCGCTCGTTCGAGTTGCTGGCTAGATCGGCATCATACGTAAGTCCGCCAATCATATACACACGAAAATTGTCAATGCGGTCTGAATTAAATTTTACCTGGAGCGGAAAAGTGAACAAGGTGGATGTTAGCGTCTTTTTAGCTATTGTTTGCTCCAGCGCATTTGGATATTTAACGGAGTAAGTAAATACCCTGGCGCCGCCAATGGCCAGTTGCGGTGCAACCCTCAGTTCAAAACGGTTATTTAATTTTAATGTGGCCAGTAACCCTGCAGAAAAGCCGCCGCTTGAACCCGGGTCAACGGAAAGTACACTGTCGTATTGAAGAAAGCGGGGATCTTTTTCTGTATGAAGCCCCATATTGGCATAGCCAAAAGTAAGCCCGAAATAATAAGGCAGGTTATCGTGATCCGGCCGCTTAAGTTCGTGCTGCGCTTTTGAAGAGATAGTTATAAGAAGCAGGCACACAACAACTATTTGCTTCCGCAGTAAATACAGCATATTCCCAAACTAAGCGATTTATAATACGTTTTTTTGAAACCCGCTCTATTCATAATTGCCGCAAAATTTTCCCTGTCAGGAAACGCCTGTACTGAATTATTAAGATAGGCATAAGCTTCTTTGTTCTTTGCAAACATTTTTCCAAAACCCGGCGCCACAATGCGCATATATATATTATAAATGCCTTTAAACATAAATGCCCTGGGTTTTGAAAATTCAAGTATCGAAACTTTACCACCGGGTTTCAACACACGCAGCATTTCAGCAAGGCCTTTTTCAAGGTTTTCAAAATTGCGTACACCGAATGCAACGGTTATTGCATCAAACGAGGAATCGGCATAGTTTATTGTTTCGCTGTCGCCAATATGTAATTCAATTTCATCTTCAAGCTGAAGGTCTTGGATTTTTTTGCGGCCAAGCTCAAGCATGCCTTCGGAAATATCAATACCGGTAATTTTTTCGGGCTTAAGCATTTTATATGCGGTAATGGCAACATCCGCTGTGCCCGTGGCAACATCCAGCATTGTTCGCGGATGAATTTCCTTTAATTCAGCGATTGCTTTCTTCCGCCAGCTTTTATCAATACCAATGCTTAAAAAACGGTTCAAAAAATCGTAGCGTCCCGCAATTGAATTAAACATTTCTGCCACCTGCTTTTTTTTGGCGGCATCACTTTTTTCATCAGGCACAATTTTATCGTGCGCATACATAGCCATGCCGCGAAGATAGCGGGGAAAGGGAAAATTGTAATGGATTTAGGGATGACACAAATTTATCGGTTGCCCACTTTGATATTTATGCTTCCGCTGTGCGCCGAATACTCCGGGGCATACATACACTGAACACTTGCCATACCGCCAGAAAAAACACCGGTATGTGTAACATAAACCTCGTATTCTACCATATGAGTTCCTTTGGAAAGGTGGTCGATAAAGAAATTAGAAGATGCATCTTTTGTTGATTCGTAATAACCAAAACCATCCTGCCGCTTATACCCGCTCAAAACATTCACCGGCTCCATCGAAGCTGCACGAAGGTCTTTCAGATAAACATAATCCATATCGCGGTCTGTTTTTAAGGCAAGTCTAATAATAATCTTATCACCGGTTTTCAACGTATCTTTTTCGCTAATGGCATGTAATATTTTGCCTTTATCGGAACTTTTTTCCATGAATAATTTTTTACTGACGGAAAGAGGCGATGTTGCCGCTGTTACTTTATCCATATCCTCAAAATACTGCCAGTAAACAGCACCGTAAGACGATGGATAATTATTGTTTTTTGCAACGGGGTTTGAAACAGATACTTCAATATTACCCATTGCCGGCCGTATATTTTTTCCAGCAATGCGGTGTTTTATATAACCGCTACCGCTTTGCTGCATTTCATTAACCGTGCTAACAACCGAATCATCCAGTTTAATACTCACAGCAAGATTTTGTGCATTGATATTATTGCCTGATAACAAAACATAACAGGCATCTGCAGTAGCTTTTGTAGTTTCCCAATTGTTCGCCTGTTTATTAAGCATAAGCCATCTGCGCATAGCATGGATGCCGGTATCGCCTGGCGTAATTTCTTCAAAAGCATTTATTAAAAGCGACTGCGCTTCCAGCAGGCTTTGATACCAGTAGTAACCGCTGGAGTTATTTTTCCAGTACATGCCTCTTTCCATATCGTTCACCGCATTTTCTTTGAGCGATTTAATTATATCAAGCTGAGAGTTCTTAAATTTTGATAGTGGTTTTATTACAGGAAGCAAACGGTTTAAAGCCAATGCAATCATGCCTTGCAGATAAGGTGATTGCTTCATCCAGTATTGTTCGGCCTGCTTCATATAAAACCCCAATGCCTCAGCAGGAAATGATTTTTGCTGCGCTTTCCCAAAAAAGCTGCGCATATACCAGTACTGGATCATCAATGGCGTTAATTGTTCTTTTGTAAGATCTGCCTTTCGCTTTGTAAGTGCTGCATATTCTTTTTCAGCTTCTTTATCCGCATATAACAATGCTCTATTTGTTATCTCGTTCAACATGTTTTGTTGCGATGCAGGAATAGCATTCAGCTTCTCCAGTTTGCCGATACCTGTTAGAATATATTGCGTTATATACCTGTCATCATTACCGCCACTAAACCAAGCAAAAGCACCGTTGCTTTGCTGCATTTGCTTTAATTGCTGCAATACATGCTCCATGCTGCTGTTCATTCTCGCAGCGTCAAATAATAACGCAATATTTCTCTTTTGCTGCTGTTCACCTTCTGCATCCGAAATCCAGGGCGTTTCGTTCAGCAGGATTTGTTTCAACTCAGGATTTGTTTCAAGGGTGCTTTCCATTGCCATTGTATCCTGCTTCCATTTATTAAATACATTCTTAATAAAAGGATTTTGCGCAACAATATATGCGCCCAAAGCATTGGCAAAAAAACGGTTGAAAGTTTGTTCCGCACATTCATACGGAAACTGCATGAGATAAGGCAATGATCGGACAACATACCAAACAGGGTTTGGCGTATATTCCACAGTAAGGCTTTCGTTAGTAAAAGTTGAGGAGTTATTGTTAAGCAGCTTTTCAAATTTGAATGTTTTCGATCCTTCGCCGGGCATATATAAAGGAAGCGTTTCTGTAACCAGCAACCTGTTTGAAAGCACCGGTAATATCCTTTCTTCACCATCGCTGTACCGGCCCGACTGCGCTATAATTTTTACGATAAGCGGGTGCGTAAAACCATGTGGAATATTAACCGGGAAATTTACAATCGTGCTTTTACCCGGCCCTGCATTAAAGTTTTGTGCAGCGATGTTTATTTTGAAAACATCATTTAAAGGCTCATTGCTAATGGCATCAAGCAATTGCAGCGTTGCTTTGCCGGTTAATACGCTGTCGCTAAGGTTGGTCAGCTTTGCGGTTATATTAATCGTATCGCCCTGCCTTAAAAAACGTGGCAGGTCGGGTTGTACCATCAATGTTTTTTGGGTGATGATGTTCTGCCATTTTAGATCGAAGGCGGCATCTTTTGTATGCGCCAGGCTCATCCATTTCCACGTGGTTAAAGCTTCCGGCATAGTAAAGCTGAAACTATAATTCCCGGTACTGTCTGCATGCAATTGCGGGTAGAAGAAAGCCGTTTCATTAAAGTTTTTTCTTATTTGCACCTGTGGCTCTTCTTCCTTTTTTCTATTACGTAAAGTAAATCCTTTTGTAGTGATAATGATTGCGCCATTGGCTGCTTTTGCGCCATACAAAGTTGTTGCTTCGCTGCCTTTGAGCACAATGATATTATCAATATCCCCTACATTGATATCTTCTGCAGATTTGTCACTGATTACACCATCAATAATTAAGAGAGCTTTTTCATCCAGGCTTGATATGCCTCTGATTTGAATTGATGTGGCAGCGCCTGTTACACTTGCTTTTCGCTTAACGCCATAACCAGTTACAACAACATCGTTTAATTTTGTTCTTCCTATTAGACGAGTACCAGCTACATAGTTCTTATCATAATCCTCAGCCACTGGCACCCCGGCGGCACTTCCCGCTATATTGGCTGCCTCGATTTTTTCTTCATACACAATTTTCCCGGAAGTAAATTTTACCATTATTATTCTCTTCATTCTCTCAAGATTATAGATACTCCATAACTCCTCTGCCGACTGCGCAATATGATCATATTCTTTTTCAGGCGCCGATATTGCAGCATCAATATAATTTTCATCAGAATTCGTTGCATCAAAATCATTGCTTCTCCATTCATTGCTTACGTAACTATTTGTATTAAAATAAGGCCAAGCCCATTCATGCTTTTTAAACTGGTCGAGGGATGCATCGTACATACTTGTTAACAACTCCGCATCTGCTTTTGTACCATCATTATTAGCAACCTGCACCGTCCAGGCTTCTTTGTTGCCCGGTTCTGTTTTATTCCTAAAACTTGAATAGGTTATATTCAGCTTCTTTACTTCATTGGCGATATAAACCTGCATACCACCGGTATAAAAAAGGTTATGTTTTATAAAAGCATAGTATAAGCCAATATTATCATGATCGGTGGGCTGTATAGTGTATTCAATTTGTTTTTTATTATTATTGAGGTTTATATACTGAAATGAACCCGCCACATTTTCATTGCCTCTGCTGAGCTTTTTAATCACAAACACATCAGCATCGCTTGTGCCAAGCAGCAATTGTGCTTTATCACCGGGGGCGCTGGTATTACTTATATTCTGTGAGAAATTTGTTTGCGGCGAAGGCAGGCCCGCAGCATTCATATCATACAACTGAATATAACGAACATCTTTAATGGTATCGCCATATCTATCTTTTGCCGATACTTCAATACAATACCAACCTTGCCGCAATTGTTCAGGCAATTTATAGCTCGAAGTATTGCCTGTGTTGAAAGTATCAGTTACAACAGCATCCAGCTTTGCCCATTCATGATAATCAGTTTCAGTTTTGTATTCATCGTAAGGGAAATATTGCTCAAACGTTTTTCTATCCATTACAAATAGGTCGGGCTCCTGCCACAACCTTTTGCGGTATGCTTTTTTGGGCGTTTGCAATGGCTTGATAACAATATCAACATTTGCAGGAATATTTTCATCTGCATTGTTTTTAGTAGTGATGAAAATGTTTTTGAAATTATTTACTTCGGCAGCAGAAGGAACATTTGCCTGTACCACCATTAATTTATAACCCACCATTACACTGGTTGAGCTTTCCCTCGTTTCACCATTGGCATCAGTAGCAGATAATTCAATTTTAAAATTAAATAGCGGCTCCGTTTGCTTTTCTATTGATGAATCCGGCTTTGCAACAAAATTGATTTTGAATAAGCCGTTTGCATCTGTACTGATACTGCTGTCTGCAATCTGGGTTTCAAATGAATAGGGTATTCT
>JAEWBD010000217.1 GCA_023391315.1 Bacteroidota bacterium
GATAATGATGAACGCACAAAAAATATCCGCGATGAATATGTAAAGCATATTCAAAAAATGCTGCGGCTTTCCGGTACTGACAGTTCAACTGCCGGTGCAGATGCATCGAATATCATGAAACTTGAAACGGAGCTTGCCGCACATAGCCGCAAGCTTGCCGATTTGCGTGACCCGGAAAAGAACTATAACAAAATGCCCGTGGCACAGTTTAATAAATTAACGCCGGCTGTTAACTGGAATAATGTGCTGCCTTTATTAGGTATAAAAAATGGCGATACGGTTATTGTTGGCCAGCCTGAATTTTATACAGCCTTAAATAATACACTGAAAAAATTTTCACTCAATGACTGGAAGGCTTACCTGCGCTGGAACCTTATTGATGCGTACGCTTCTTATTTAAACAAAGCCATTGATGATGAAAACTTTTATTTCAATGCAACTATATTAAATGGCATTAAAGAGCGAAAGCCGCGCTGGAAAACGGTTGTAGAGAATACAAACGGCTATTTGGGTGAATTAATAGGCCAGGTATATGTAAAAGAGTATTTGCCCGAAGGCACGAAAGATAAGCTGGTTGAAATAGGCAATAACATTCGTAATGTATTTGCAGATCATATTAAGAAGCTCGACTGGATGAGCGATTCCACTAAAACAAAGGCATTGTATAAACTTTCAAAAATCGTAATGAAAGTAGGTTATCCTGATAAGTGGAAAGATATGAGCAAACTCACAATTGACCGCAGTTCGTATGCGCAAAACGTAATGCGTGTAAACCAATGGTTTTATAATTATATGATATCAAAATGGGGCAAACCTGTTGATCGTGAAGAGTGGACGATGATGCCACAAACTTATAATGCATATTATAACCCAAGTAATAATGAAATTGTGGTGCCTGCCTGCAATATTATTGTTCCCGGCTTTGAAGGCCGCCTGCCTGATGATGCGGTTTTATATGGTATAATTGGTGGCTCTACATTCGGGCATGAGATAACACATGGCTTTGACGACCAGGGCAGCCAGTATGATGATAAAGGAAATCTCAGAAATTGGTGGACGAAAGAAGACCGGGAAAAATTTCTTGCCAAAACAAAACTGATCGTTGAACAATTCAGCAATTATGTTATGCTTGACAGCCTGCATATAAATGGCGATGCTACGCAAGGCGAGAATATTGCTGATCTTGGTGGTGTTGTTATGGGATATGAAGCATTCAAAAAAACAAGTCAGTATAAGAATAATGAAGTGATTGCAGGATTAACGCCGGACCAGCGTTATTTCCTTGCTTATGGTTATGCATGGATGGTAAATGCAACGCCTGAATCTGTTGCAAGGCAAATACGTGTGGATGTGCATTCGCCTGCACAGTACCGTGTTAACGGGCCTTTGAGCAATATCCCGGAATTTTATAAAACGTTCAATGTAAAACCCGGTGATGCTATGTACAGGGCCGATAGTTTAAGGGTTGTTATCTGGTAAGTAAAAGGCGGGCTGAAATTTCGTGCAGCCGTGTTTACAGGCTAAATGCTTTATCTGATGAAAATGGATTTTGCTTGCCGCAACTGGTTTGAAATTTAGGCTGTATTACAGGAAGGCGCTGAAAAATTCGTAGTTTTAAAACATGAAAGTAAAAGAGCCTGCAATTGCATATAACAAACAAAAGGTTTCCATCAAGGATTATCTCGAAAGAGAAAATGCATCCCGCGAAAAGCATGAATATTATAAGGGGGAAATTTTTGCAATGAGTGGCGCGAAAGTGCCGCATGTAATGGTTTGCGATAATATTCTTGCTGCTTTTAAAACAAAAGCTAAAAGGAAACCCCTGTAAACCTTTTGGCAGCGATCTGCGCATTCATATTGAAGCAAATACATTTTTTACCTATCCTGATATTTCAATTGTATGCGGGAATATTGTTACATTAAATAACGACAATTTTAATGTGCTGAACCCTTCTGCATTGATAGAAGTTTTATCAGACAGCACAAAGAATTACGACCGCGGAGATAAGTTTAAATTATACCGTGATATACCTTCACTTAAGGAATATGTGCTCGTTGACTCTGAAAACATTGGCGTTGAAATATTCCGCCTGAATGCAGCACAACACTGGGAACTGGAAGAATATAATAAAACATCCAAAGGCTTTGACATACGCGCTGTTGATATATTTCTGGAAATGGAAGATGTGTATGAAGGAGTGCGATTAATTTGATGTATACCGGCACTAAAGCAGGCTTTTAAAAATAGAGGAAACAACCATAGGTTGTTTCCTCTATTTTATTTTACAACTTACCGTTACATTGTTTCTTCAAAAATATTTTCATGAAAGGCATTTGTGCGCAATAGCTTGTAATGATTGCGCAATGATTTAACCAGCGGGAACTGTCGGTAAGGCAAATTATTTTTTGCAGCAAATTCCCGTATCACCTGTGTTACTTCAGGATAAAAAACATGATTTACCGCCGGGAACAAATGATGGGCAATATGATAATTAAAACATCCCATAAAAAACCGGATAAACCAATTGTCTTCACTTACATCATTGGTGCAGCTAAGCTGGTGCCTGAACCATGCCATGGGCATTTTCCCGTTTTCGTCAGGCACCGGGTATTCACTTTCTGTGCTTGCATGTGGTGATAATAATACCAGTAATGAAACGATGCTTGCTGTAAACAACATAATTAAAAAAGCAGCAATGGCGTGTCCCCAGCTAACATTAAAAAATAACACCGGCAACAAAACTGTATATAATATAAAAGCAATTTTAAAAATAAACAGCTTAACATATTCAATAGTGGGTATATGATCTACCACTTTCCAAACCAGTTTTTTCTTACTAAAGAAGTCTTTAAAATCCCTTACCAAAAGCCAGTTAATAAGATATAAGGGATAAAAGAGCGGCAAATAAATATGCTGGTATTTATGCATTTTGGAAAACGGCGCATGTGGAAATACCCTTGCCAAAGGACTTTGCTCAAAATCACTGTCCCAGCCCATAACATTTGGATAATTATGGTGAAGCCGTATATGCCTTATTTTCCAGATGTAGCTGTTGGCGCCCATCAGGTCAAAGAAATGAACATACCAGTTGTTGATACGTTTATTTGAAAACAAAGTGTTGTGAACGGCTTCGTGTATTAAGTTTAAAAAGTTTAATACCAGCAAAAAGCCCATTGAAAAAAAGCAGAAATAATAAATGGAAGTATTTGAAGCCCAATAAAGCGCTGCTAAGTATGATAAAATGTAAAGTGCGGGGAAAAGAATAGCTTTAACAATAATTCCCGGTCTTCTTTTTTCTTCCAATCTGCTAACTGTAGTGTTTACCTCTTTCCTTAGTTGCTGAAATAATTCAGCGTCTGCGTTCTTTATGAAAGAAGGTTTGGTAACTCTCTCTGTCATAAATATATGTTTATAAGTATTCTATGGTGCCCTGGGGCTAGCTAATTCACCCACAAAAGTAATGAAAAAGAATTTTTATGATTATTTGCCTATAACCGTATTTCAAAGAATAATGCCGCTTAACATTCTGTTTCTCAACTTTTATTCCATAAAATTGCGCACGGAAATAGTTGTTAATGAATGGATATATCCATTTACGAGGGGGGCAACATTACATTATGCTGCAATTGATCAGAATGAACCAGCGCCTGATTTTTTTTATCACACGAAGGCTATTGAAAAAATAAAACTTGAACGAATGAAATTGGTTTCTTATTTAAAAGAAGGACATGACCAGTTAGCTATTCTTGAAAATAATTTGCTGTACGATACAGATTTGCTGCATAGCGAAATGCCATCATCCATGATGATGTTCCTTACTTATTGGGAAGATAACTACGAGCTTGCTTTAAAGCTGCACCAGGCAATTCTGGATGACCGCATTGGCAGAGAAAAAGGTTTTCCGCTTAGTGGCGCAGATTTATTAGCGCCTGTGCCTTTTCCCTCAAGCTGCCGCGATGGATATGCTTTTCGCCAGCATGTTGCTGCTGCCAGAAGAAACCGTAAAGTGCCCATGCTGCCCGAGTTTGATCAGTATCCTGTGTTTTATTTTACCAATCATCATGGCGTGCAGGGCCCGGGGCCGGTTATGTGTATGCCCGATCATTTTAAGAAGCTCGATTTTGAACTGGAAGTGGCAATAGTTATTTCCAAATTAGGCAGGAATATTCCTGCAGAAGAAGCTGATGAATATATTGGCGGATTAATGATTATGAACGACCTCAGTGCCCGCACTTTGCAATCAGAAGAAATGCTGCTGAACCTGGGCCCGGCAAAGGGAAAAGATTTTGCAACCGCCACAGGCCCGTGGTTAGTTACATTGGATGAACTGGAGCAATTTGAAGTGCCGGCCAAAGAAGGCCATGTGGGCAAAAACTGGAATTTAAAAATGACATGTACAATAAACGGCATACAGGTAAGTGAAGGCAATTTAAGCGATATGGACTGGACATTTGCAGAACTGATTGAACGTGCATCGTATGGCGCTACACTATATCCCGGCGATATTATCGGCAGCGGTACCGTTGGTACCGGCTGTTTTCTTGAATTGAATGGTACCGGTAAACTGCATGATGAAAATTACCAGGAACAGTGGCTGCAACAGGGTGATGTAATTGAGATGGAAGTTGAAGGCCTTGGCAAACTGGTAAATACAATTGAAAAAGAAGAAGGCGATTTTTCTATACTGCAAAAGAAAAAAGTTTGATTGACAAATTTGCTGATTATCTAACCTGCTGATTATAGCGATGCTTACGGTAGAATTAAATATGCTTGCGCTTCCGCAAAAAATGAACTGGCTGCAATATGCCATTGCGCCCAGGCCCATTGCATTGGCAAGCACGGTTGATAAGGATGGAAATTCAAACCTTAGCCCGTTCAGCTTCTTTAACCTTTTTTCTTACGATCCGCCGGTGGTTATTTTTTCAACAGTGAAAAGAGGAAGAAATAATACACATAAACATACTTTCGAAAATATAAGTGAAGTACCCGAAGTGGTTATCAATATTTGTGATTATGATATTGTACAGCAGATAAACCTTGCCAGCACTGAATATGCAAAAGGCACAGATGAATTTGTAAAAGCAGGCTTTACAAAACTGCCATCACTTTATATAAAACCACCACGTGTTAAAGAAGCAAAAGTGCAACTGGAATGCAGGGTACTTGAAATAAAAAGCCTTGGCGATATTGGCGGCTCGGGGCAATTAGTCATTGCAGAAGTTATATGCATGCATGTTGATGAAAGTGTTTTGAATGAAGATAGTTCAGCCATCGATCAAACAAAACTGCACCACGTGGCGAGGCTTGGCGGCGACTGGTATTGCAAGGTTGATGCAACCAATCTTTTTAAAGTAATAAGGCCGGTGAGAGATTTAGGAATTGGTATTGATGGCTTGCCTGCTGCTATCCGCACAAGTAAAATATTAACGGGCAATCATCTTGCGCAATTGGCCAATGTAAAAGAAATACCTTTTGTTGACGCTTCGTTTGATGATGAACAACTGAAAAATATCATTCAATATTATTCCGTAAGCCCCGATGAAATGGAAGCTGAACTGCACCGCTATGCAAAAGAATTACTTGATAAAGGAAATGTAAACGGCGCCTGGCAGGTGTTGCTGGCTTCGGTATAATATGAATGCAGGGTTTTCCAAACTGTCGGGTGGCATTTATTGAAAAGTTTAATTTTAAGAGATTTATTTCGTTTAATATTTGGTTTTTCAATTGCCTCCATGATTGCTTCGCAGTTCTCCGTCGCATGAATGATTTGGTTAAAAGAAAAACATGCTGTTATGCTCCTTCGAAATGAGGGGCCGCTGAGAAATTGAATTTACTAAATTAGTGAAGCTGCAAAAACATAAACCCCTTCGCACGTCATTTCGACGAAAGGAGAAATCTCTGGAAATAGATGGATTAAGATTGTTTTAATAACAACGTTAACCTTCAGAGATTTCTCAGTCGCATGAATGATTTGGTTAAAAGAAAAACATGCTGTTACGCTCCTTCGAAATGACGGGCCGCTGGCTAATACTAATTACCAAATTAAATGATGATGGCAAAACACAAGCCTCTTCGCACGTCATTTCGACGAAAGGAGAAATCTCTTGAAATGGATGCATTAAGATGTTTTAATACAACGTTAACCTTCAGAGATTTCTCAGTCGCATGAATGATTTGGTTAAAAGAAAAACATGCTGTTAATGCTCCTTCGAAATGACGGGCTGCTGGATAATACGGATTACCAAATTAAACGATGATGGCAAAACACAAGCCCCTTCGCACGTCATTTCGACGAAAGGAGAAATATCTTGAGGTGGATGGATTAAGATACCCAAATTTTCAGGATAGGGTTTGTAGAGTGTCGGGTGGCATCCTCATTTTTTTAGGATAGAGTTTGTAAAACGCAACATGCCATCCAGATTTTCCGGATGGCATGTTTACGCAATTAAAATCAGTTTTAAAATGCATACCGCTTATCGGTAATCATTTTATCTGCAATCCTTCTTTTGGCAGCTTTGGAATTATAAGGCTGAACTTTTGTAAATCTTTTCAGGCCAATGTTCATCATGCGTAATTCATCACCTTCGGCAAAAGCATTCAAAGCATCTTTACCGTTTTTATTTATGCGGTCTGCCGCATCATAAATAAAACAATCAACCATATCTTTCAAAACAGCTACACTGGCTTCGCCATTCTTTTCAGTAAGTTTAATGAGGCGCAGCAAACAGCTTTCTGCAAGAAAAGTATCAATGGCCATATCAGCGATGTGCATCAATATCTCCTGCTCTTTATCAATATTCATCATCAGCTTTTGCACGGCGGCGCCCGCCACCATTAAAATGGCTTTCTTAAAGTTGATGATATATTTTTTATCTTCACTGAATGGCGTTTCATCATCATTACTAAAATCGGGAATGCTCATTAATTCGTTGGCAACCGCCATGGCAGGCCCCATTAAATCCAGTCTTCCTTTCATGGCGCGTTTTAATGTCATATCTAAAATGAGCAAACGGTTTATTTCATTGGTGCCTTCATAAATGCGGTTAATGCGGCTGTCGCGGTAAGCTTTCGATATTAAATATTCATCGCTGAAACCATTGCCGCCATGTATCTGTACGCCTTCATCGGAAATAAAATCCAATACTTCACTGCCAAACACTTTTAATATCGCACATTCAATAGCATATTCTTCGGCAGCGCCAAGCAAAGCCTGCTCATGCGTTTTGCCGGAGGCTTCCAGTTCTGCCCGCTTTGCTTCAATCAATGCAGCCGTTCTGTACAGCGCCGAATCACTTACCCATAAACTGATAGCCATGTTGGCAAGCTTTTCTTTTATAGCGCCAAAATTGGAAATGGATGTATTGAACTGCTCCCGGTTAATGGCATATTCCACCGACATATTCAGTGCGCTTCTGGAGCCGCCGTTGGTTGCGGCGCATAACTTTAACCTGCCTATGTTTAAAATATTAAAAGCAATAATGTGGCCCTTGCCAATTTCACCTAATACATTTTCAGCGGGCACTTTGCAATCCTGGAAATATAACTGCACGGTGGAAGAACCTTTTATGCCCATCTTATGTTCTTCGGGGCCTTGTGTAAAACCTTCAAAGCCGCGTTCAACAATAAAGGCTGTGAATTTATCGCCATCCACTTTGGCAAATACGGTATAAACATCTGCAAAGCCGCCATTGGTTATCCAGCATTTCTGGCCGTTCAATACATAATATTTTCCATCTTCACTTAAACGTGCCGTTGTTTTAGCGCCAAGCGCATCGCTGCCGCTGCCGGGTTCCGTTAAACCATAAGCGCCTATAAACTCGCCGCTGGCAAGCTTCGGAATATATTTTTGTTTTTGATCTTCCGTTCCAAAATATAAAATAGGCAGCGAGCCAATGCCGGTATGCGCTGCAATAGCCACCGAAAAGGAAAATCCATTGCCCAGCCCTTCGTTAACAATGGTAGATGTTATAAAATCTTTTGCAAGGCCGCCATACGCTTCAGGAAAAGAAGTGCTTAACAATCCTTGCTCACCGGCTTTAACCAGCAAAGAGCGCATGAGGCCTGGTTCCAGTTTATCAATACGGTCAATAATGGGCAGCACCTCTGTTTGCACAAACTGGCTGCACATTTCCATTATCATTTGCTGCTCTTCACTAAAATCTTCATGAATAAAAATATCGCCGGCGCTGCTTTCTTTAATAAGCCATTCGCCGCCTTTTAATATGGTTTTATTTGCCACAGATTCCATGATATTAATTTTATTGATAAATATTTTTTGTTACCAGCTTCACGAAGTCAAATTATCATATACCCTTTGTAACACCCGTTTTACAATTTCAATTTCCTCTTTGCTTACGCCATGCAGCGCTTCATCCATCGTTTGATTGGCCAAGTCGAGGGTTACATTTTGTAAAGCCCTTCCCGCATCCGTTAAGCACACGAGGTTAATGCGCTTATCATTTTTGTGCGATGCCCGTTTTAATAATTTTTGTTTTTCCAGGTTATCAATCAATCTTGTGATGCTTGGTTTATCCCGGTAAGTGCGGTTGCACAATTCCTGCTGGCTTAAACAATCTTCTTTCCATAAATGATATAATACCGTCCATTGTTCAATTGTAATATCAATGCCTGCATTGCGCAGGTTCTTTTGTAACCGCCTTGCAACCGCCGTACTGGCCATTCCATTAATAACGCTGTATAATTCTCCTCTTTTAAACTGGTTTACCGACATATAGTTGTTTATGCAACTATTTCAAAATTATATATCTTTAGCACATGATCAACGTATTCAAAATAATTTTTTCTGTTAAGATGTAAAGCGTTTCATGCAGCATCATTTTCTGGCATACAAAGCATCTTTTATTCATTATTATGTTTTTGGTAAAGGCCCCAAAACATTATTTTGTTTTCATGGTTATGGAGAAAACGGGTATTCATTTGCTTTTCTTCAAAAAAAGCTTGGCATTGACTATACTTTGTATGCTATTGACTTTCCTTTTCACGGCAAAACCCAATGGAACGAAGAAGCGCCTTTTATGCCGGATGACCTGGTTGCTATTATAAAGCTCATACATTTAACCAATACAAAATTTTCATTGCTTGCATACAGCATGGGCGGCCGGGTTGCTATGCATTTAATAGAAAAGATACCGGATGAAATTGAAATGGCAGCATTAGTTGCACCCGATGGTTTGCATCAGAATATCTGGTACCGGCTAACCACACAAACGCATTTGGGCAATAAAGCCTTTGCCTATACCATGAAAAATCCCGGCTGGTTTTTTGAAACGGTTAATGCAATTGCCAGGTTGAAACTGCTTAATAAAAGCATCATAAAATTCATGCATTATTATTTGGATGAAGAAAAGGAAAGAATGCTTTTATATAAACGCTGGACTTTTATGCGCAAATTCAAGCCCAGCCTTTGGCATATAAAACACTTGTGTGAAAGATATCCTGTACAACTGAATTTTTTATTTGGAGAATATGACCGTATTATTCTCAGCAAACGTGCCGGTATTTTTAAAAATGCAAAAAATATCAATATAGCAATTATACATGCGGGCCACCAGTTAATGAAAGAAAAATATGCAAATGAAATTGCTGCATTGCTGAATCACTGATTGTAGTTTTCTTTGCGGGCTATATGCAGTTGCTCACTTATTTTATTTATATCACTGCCACGCTGCTTTGTTTGTATCTTTTGCTCATAAACCTTTATTTGTATTGGTTTAGTAAGTTAAAGATGTTTGATACAACGGTTATAAAACCCGCAACAAGGTTTACCGTTATTATTCCAGCCCGCAATGAGGAAGAAAATATTGAAAACTGCATCCGGTCAATCCTTGATAATAATTATCCTGAAGATTTGTTTGAAATAATTGTAGCCGATGATTTTTCCACAGACAGAACGCCTGAAATTGTTCATGATTTGCAAACAACCTATCCCAATGTCCATATCATGAGCTTAAAAAATATTATTACCGAAACCATTAACTCCTATAAAAAAAGAGCCATTGAACTGGCTGTTGCGCAAAGTAAATATGAATGGATTATTACCACAGATGCCGATTGCATCGTGCCGCAGCAATGGCTGCATTTATTTGATGCATATATTCAAAAAAATAACCGTGTATTTATAGCAGCGCCGGTAATGTTTACCTGCAATAATTCTTTTCTTGATATTTTTCAGTGCCTTGATTTCTTAAGCCTGCAGGGTATAACGGCGGCGTCGGTTTATGCAGGCGCGCACAGCATGTGCAACGGCGCTAACCTCGCCTATAAAAAATCAGTTTTTTATGAAGTGGATGGTTTTAAAAATGCCGATCATATTGCCAGCGGCGATGATATGTTGCTGATGCATAAAATAAAAACGAAGTATCCTGAAAATATTGGCTACTTATTCAGCGGGAAGGTAATTGTAAAAACACCGACCATGCCCGACCTGACGAGTTTTTTAAACCAACGCATTCGCTGGGCGAGCAAAGCTACCAGTTATAAAGACAAGCGTGTTTTCTGGGTGTTGCTGCTGGTTTATTTTGTAAACTTCTTTTTACTTGTATTATTTATCGCCTGTTTTTTCAGGCCGCAGTTATTTTTAGTGTGGTTGTCGTTCATTCTTTTTAAGGCATTATTGGAAATGCCTTTTATGTATAAAGTCTCAAAATTTTATTCGCTGCAGCGATTAATGCTTTCGTTTGTGCTTATGCAACCCTTTCATATCTTATATACTGTAATTTCCGGTTGGCTGGGCACATTTGGCACTTACAAATGGAAGGGCAGAAAGGTTAGATAATTTTGAATGTTTTCCATTAAAGTTTAAAGTTTTTTTAATTTTTACTTTTTGCTTTTCGCGTTGCCTGCAATTACCCAATCTGTTACCTTTGCCGCTTATTTTTTTATATGAAGGATAAGAATACAATTATTGGTATAGTTATACTGGCTGTTTTATTTTTTGTTTTTTTCTGGTACACGAATAAGCAACAACAAGCTTATCTAACAAATCAAAAACATATACAGGATTCCCTGCGCATTGATTCCATTAATAAAATCACACCCGAACAAAAAGCTGCTTTAAAACTCGATTCCCTTCACGCTGATTCTATAGGCAAGACAAATGCTGCGGGCAATTTTGCCAAAGCTGCCAGTATTCCGGAGCAGTTGGTTACTGTTGAGAACAATCTTATTAAAGCTGTATTTACTACCAAAGGCGGCGCAGTAAAATACATTGAATTAAAGCAGTATAATTCGCAAACCGGCGGTAAGGTTGTATTGGGAGAAAGCGATAAAGACGGCTTCAGCTATGCTATAAATACGGGCGCTAATAAATCAGCTTCCACCTCAGAAATGGATTTTGTTGCAGAAAAACCTGTAACAAATGCCGATGGCAGCCAAACCGTTCAGTTTAAATTAATGGATTCGGCAGGCGCAGGCATTATTCATCAATACACTATAAAAAAAGACAGTTATTTAATTGACTGGAACATATCGCTGGCGGGTGCGCAAAGCCTTATAACCAATAACACACTTAATTTTCATTTTGTTTCCCAGTTGATGCAGGTTGAAAAATCGGCTGAGTATGAGCGCCGCATGTCGAATGTTTGTTTTTCCGAGGGAAATGATTTTGATTACATTTCTTCCAAAACAGAACATAAGTTTGAAAAACCTGTGCAATGGGTAAGCGCGGCACAGCAGTTTTTCAATATTGCCCTTATTGCCAAAGATAATTTTAAAGGGGGCGAAGTGCGTTGGACGCGCAGCACAGATACCACACAGGTAATTGGTTTGGTTGATGCCACATTGCAAATGCAGGTGCCTGCATCGGCCAATATTAATATTCCTATGCAATTGTATTTTGGCCCAAATGATTATAAAGCTTTACAAAACGCCGCTCCTGAAATGGATGGCATCGTAAACCTTGGCCGTGATTTTTATGCATTTGTAAGACCCATTAATAAATACATTATAATGCCTGTATTTAATTTCTTTGCGGGCTTTATTTCTGTGTATGGATGGGTGATTGCTTTGCTTACGATTTTTATCAGGCTAATCACATCGCCGCTTGTTTATAAGAGTTATAAAAGCGGCGCAAGAATGAAATTGCTGCGGCCGGAATTAGACGAGCTGAGAAAGAAATTCGGAAAAGACCAGCAAGGTTTTGCCATGGAACAAATGAAGCTTTTCCGCGAGGCGGGTGCAAATCCATTGGGCGGATGTTTGCCGTTATTGCTGCAGATTCCAATATTCTTTGCCTTGTATAGTTTCTTTAACTCCAATATCAGCCTGAGAGGCCAGCCTTTCCTTTGGTCGGATGATTTATCAACTTATGATATATTAGTGCAGTTTGGCAGCAAAATTTTCATTATCGGCGTCCATATCAGCTTGTTTGCGCTGCTTGCCGTGGCTACCAGTTTTCTTATTTCTATCTACAATATGAATATGACGCCGCAGGACCCTAATAACCCTGCGTTAAAATACATGCCTTATGTTTATCCCATATTCATGCTGTTGTTCTTTAATTCATTGCCGGCGGCATTAACCTGGTATTATACGGTTTCAAACCTCATTACATTAGGC
>JAEWBD010000245.1 GCA_023391315.1 Bacteroidota bacterium
CGGTTGTGTCACTCCCTTGTACTGCAACAATTCTATTCAGCATGAACTATTACAGCTTAAATAAAATTTCACCATCTGTTACTTTTGAAGAAGCTGCCGTTAAGGGCCAGGCGCCCGATAAAGGATTATATTTTCCCGAATCAATCCCAACATTATCCAAAGATTTTATTGCCAATATAAAAGCCTGTTCAAAAGAAGAAATTGGCTTTACCGTGATGAAGCCTTTTGTGGGCGAAAGCATTCCCGATGATGTGTTACAGCATATTGTAAACGAAACCATCAATTTCAATTTCCCGCTGGTTAAGGTAAATGACAATATTTATTCGCTTGAATTATTCCACGGCCCTACGCTGGCTTTCAAAGACGTTGGTGCACGATTTATGAGCCGCTGCCTCGGTTATTTCAACAGGAATAAAAATCAAAAAACAACCGTGCTTGTTGCTACATCCGGCGATACCGGCGGCGCTGTTGCCAATGGTTTTCTTGGTGTTGAAGGTGTTGATGTGATCATTTTATATCCTTCAAAAAAAGTAAGCCCTGTACAGGAACTGCAGCTAACCACATTGGGAGAAAATATAACAGCCATTGAAATAGAAGGCAGTTTTGACGATTGCCAAAGCATCGTAAAACAGGCGTTTGCCGATGCTGACCTGAATAATAAATACTCGCTCACCTCTGCCAACTCTATCAATGTGGCAAGATGGCTTCCGCAACAGCTATATTATTTCTATGCTTACCAGCAATGGCAGCATGAAGAACCGCCAATCATTAGTGTACCGAGTGGTAATTTTGGAAATATCTGCGCAGGCATACTGGCACATATTTCAGGCCTGCCGGTTAAACATTTTATTGCAGCTTGCAATGCCAATGATGTAGTACCGGAATTTTTAAAAACAGGTAATTATCAGCCTAAACCATCTGTAGCAACCATATCCAATGCAATGGACGTAGGCAATCCCAGCAACTTCATCCGCATACTTGAACTGTTCCATCAAAACACAGGTGATTTAAAATTACAGCTCAGCAGCACAAGTATTGATGATATAACTACGGAAGAAACGATTAAAGATGTTTTTGAAAAATATAACTACGTTTTAGATCCACATGGCGCCGTGGCCTATTATGCATTGGAAGAATACATGGAATGGAATAACAATGAATTTGAAAATAGCGCCTTGCCAAAACCGGCCGGTATTTTTCTGGAAACAGCGCACCCTGTAAAATTCCCGGAAATAGTGGAAGCCGTTACAAAACAAAAAATTGAAGTGCCGGAAAGTGTTGAGTATTTATTCGACCGTGAAAAGCAAAGCATCAACATGCAGCCTTCCTTTGCCGAATTTAAGGAATGGATGATGAGTAAAAATGCCTAAACCTCAGCGTTTAAACCAGCCGCGTTTTTTAAACGCATAAATCATAACTACGGGGATTAAAAGCATCAGCGCAACCGCAGCAAAAAAACCATATTTATTATGCAGGTACGGTATGCTTTCGAAATTCATCCCGAATATGCCGCCGATAACCGTAGCCGGCGCCATTAAACAGGTAACTATCGCCATTACTTTCATTACTTCATTTAAGCGAAGGTTTACCTTATTTAAATAAAGGTCCTGCATGCTCATCATCATATCACGGTAAGTTTCAACAAGGTCATTTGCCTGCACAATATGATCGTATACGTCTTTAAAATATTTGGTAGTTCTTTCATTTAAAAGATCACTGTCGCTGCGCAAAAAGCCGTTGATTACTTCACGGGCAGGGCCAACATTCCGTTTTAAAATAATCATTTCCTTGCGCAGGCCATTTATAAGTGCAAGCGAACGCGTATCGCCGCGGCGTATAATTTCTTCTTCAAGCGTTTCAATATGCTCGCCTAATAATTCAAGCACCGTATAATAATTATCAACAATTACATCAATCAATGAATAGCACAGATAATCGGCGCCGGCCATTCTTAACTTGCTGGTATTTATTTTCAGCTTTTCCCGCACGGGATTAAATACATCCCGGTTGGCTTCTTCCTGGAAACTCAATACGAAATCTTTGCCCAATACAATGCTTACCTGCTCTGTTTCTATGCTATCGGATGCGGCATTATAATAAAGCATATTCATTAAACAGAACAATATATTATCCAGCTCATCCATTTTAGCACGTTGCCCAACACTTAATATATCTTCAACCAACAGGGGATGAACATTATAACCTTTACAAATAACTTCAACATCGCTTTTTCTTAAGCCGTCAATATTTATCCAGGTGATGCGATCATTATTTTTAAATTTTTCGCAGGCATATACTGAGTTGTACTCGTGGTGTTCAATTGTTTTAATATTGTAATCAAACACTTCAACTTTTATTGTTTCCGGCTCTGCACGCGCTGATTCCACAGAAGGATTAAAACGCAATACCGGGTGCGCCGGCCTTGAACCAAATGCCGGCAGTATTTTCTGAAGATAATCTTTGGTAAACGACATGTTTGCTTACTTATATAAATGAAATTACTTAATTTAAATATCAGCTTTTCTATCTAAAATTTATTAACAGCCGTTGATAAAGCAGCAAATAAAAAAGCGAATGCATTACTTTGCTTCAAAATTTGCAAACAGCAGTGTTAAAGCCTTATTTCAAAAGAAAGTATATTGAAGCCGGGTGTGATGAAGCAGGCCGCGGCTGCTTTGCAGGACCTGTTTGTG
>JAEWBD010000246.1 GCA_023391315.1 Bacteroidota bacterium
GGTCCGACTCAGCCAAAGCCCAGGCTAAACGCGTTGAAAAAAGTGCAATATCCAACCGGAAACCAAACACCAGGCCATCACATGCTATTAAAGATTATGAAGGTGCTTATAGCAATCCGGGTTACGGAACTTTTAACGTGGAGCTGATAAACGATTCTCTTTTTATAACCGGCATAACACACACGTTCTGGCTGCGGCATTATCACTACGATGTGTTTACACTATTTGATAAAGACCCGAAGGATGGTATTGATACCAGCGATCAAAGCACGCAGATACAATTTAATACCAGCCTTACCGGTGATATTGAAAACGCATCAATAGCGCTTGAACCAACATTAAAACCTATTGTATTTACGAGGTCGCTAAGGGAAAAAGGCATTGATGCCAGCAGTTTAAAAGCATATACCGGCGACTACGAATTAACAGCCGCACCTGTTAAAATAAAAGTTTACACAAAAACGGATAACAAATTATACCTGTTTGTGGAAGGGCAACCTGAATATGAAATGGTACCTGTTGATAAAGATAAGTTCGCATTGAAAAATATGAATGGTTTTACTGTTCAGTTCAACAGGAATGATAATAATGAAGTGACCGAGCTTTTATCTATACAGCCAAATGGCACATTTAAAGCAACGCGAAAGAAATAATTTATCAGTATAAACAATATCAATGAAAAGGAATTATTGGCTTAAGCAACTTGTATGCACATGCTTAATGGTGTTAATTGGATGCACCTGTATTGCACAAAACACAAAAGCTGAAATGCGTATTGACAGTATTATGAAAGTGTATAAAATGGTAGGGCTTTCTGTTGCAGTAGTTAAGAAAGGCGATCTTATTTACACGCATTCTTTTGGTTTAAAAAACATCGCAACAAATACGCCTTTAACCAATGATAATATTTTCAGGATAGCTTCTATTTCCAAATCGTTTTCAGCAACGGCTATTATGCAACTGGTTGAAGCAAAAAAACTATCGTTGAACGATGATGTAAGCAACCTCATTGGCTTCACGGTACGCAATCCTAAATTTCCGGATAAAATTATCACACTTAAAATGCTCATGTCGCATACATCAAGCCTCAACGATTCGCAGGGATATTTCACCCTGGATTCTATTAATCCAGCCAAAACACCCAACTGGGCAAAATGTTACAGCGATTATGCGCCGGGCGCCGGCTACGCTTATTGCAACCTCAATTACAATATGGTTGGAACCATTATAGAAAGGGTTTCAGGCGAACGTTTTGATAAATATATAAAAGCGCATATTCTTGATAAGCTTGGTTTGTATGGCGGCTATGAAGTGGGCGCGCTGGACTCAACAAAATTTGCCACTTTATACGAATATGATTCAGCTGCGCAAAAATTTATGGCTGCCGATGGCGCTTACAACCCCAGAACAGCAGAAATAAATAATTATGTGATGGGTTACAGCGCATCCATCTTCTCTCCCACCGGCGGCATGAAGATATCGGCCGCCGATCTTGCCCGGTATATGACTATGCATGCATATTATGGCAAGTATAAAGGCACAAGAATTATTTCTAAGAAAAGCGCCAAAACCATGCAAACGCCCGTTTCAGGCGGCGAAGGCGGTTATGGCCTTGCCATAATGACTGCAAACAATACCATTATTCCGGGTGAAGTAATGAAAGGCCATACCGGTTCTGCTTACGGATTATACAGCATGATGTTCTTTCATCCCAAAAAGAAATTTGGTATCGTTGCCATCACAAACGGCTGCGAGGTTTCGTATGACAGCGGGTTTAACCCGGCACTAAAAGCAGTTGAAAATGTTTTGTATGAAGAGATAATAAAGTAATTCTCAGCATGGCTTGCAAAGTATGTTAAGCATATCGGGGAAAACTTTATCATTAATTTTCAAATTCAAGCCTTTCTTTTGCATTTTGAAAAAATACTTTCAAAAAAATGTCTGATTCACTACAACCTGCATTTCTTCTTTTACAAGACGGCACTTTTCTTCAGGGCAAAGCATTCGGCAAAATTGGAACCGCAACCGGCGAAATATGTTTTAATACCGGTATGACGGGTTACCAGGAAGTTTTTACCGATCCCAGTTATTATGGCCAGGTGCTGATAATGAACAATGTACATATTGGTAATTATGGTATTAATCCCTTTGACCAGGAAAGTAAAAGCGTAAAAATCCGCGCTCTCATTGGCCGTAACCTTGAAGATAAATTTTCAAGGTATAAGGCAACCGGCAGCCTGGATGAATACCTTAAAAAGAATGATATCGTTGCTATTGAAGGCATCGATACCCGTTCGCTGGTAGCGCACATCCGTCACAGCGGCGCCATGAATTGCATTATTTCTTCTGAAATATCAGATGAAAAAACCCTGCAGGCTGAATTAGATAAAGTGCCGGATATGGACGGACTTGAGCTGGCAAGCGTGGTAAGCACCAAAGAAACTTACGAGGTTGGCAATGCCGATGCGCCTTTAAAAATAGCTGTGGTTGATTATGGCGTAAAACAAAATATTCTCACTTCACTGGCTGAGCGTGGTGCTTATCTAAAAGTATTCCCGGCCAAAACGCCTGCAGCAGATATAAAAGCGTTTAAACCCAACGGTTATTTTATTTCCAATGGGCCCGGTGATCCTGCTGCTATGCCTTATGCGGTGGAAACGGTGAAAGAATTACTGGAAGATGATAAACCGCTGTTTGGTATTTGTCTCGGGCACCAGTTGCTGGCGCTGGCCAATGATATTCCAACGTTTAAAATGCATCACGGGCACAGGGGATTAAACCATCCTGTGAAGAACCTTACCAACAGCCGTTGTGAAATAACCACACAAAATCATGGGTTTGGCGTAAACCCCGAAGCAGTAAAAAGTAACAGCAATATTGAAATAACGCACGTGAATTTGAACGATGAAAGCATTGAAGGTATCCGCATGAAAAACAAGCCTGCTTTTAGTGTACAGTACCACCCTGAAAGCACGCCCGGCCCGCACGACAGCCGCTATTTATTTGATGAGTTTATTGAAATGATGCGATAGTTTTCAAACTTTATATAAATAAAAAAGGTTACCTGAACAGTAACCTTTTTTTATATGGATAATTTATTTATTTATTATGGCTTGGCTGCACCGGCCGCACCGCCGAGACTTGGATCATTTAATGCCTGGTTAGGATCGACGGTTAAACCTTGCGGCAACGTTACCCCCAATTCCTTTGCAACAAAAGGAAAGACATTCTCTACTTTACTTCCAAATTCAACAGCATCTGGTTTTAAAACAAGATCATACTTTCTTGCTGCCAGTACTTTTTTATAAGCAGTAAGTATTTTCCTATATGTTGGTGCTAATAATTGTTGCTGGTAAGCCTGGGATTTTTGCTGTGCAATTTGCTGCCAGTACATTAACTGTGTAGCCATTTGTGTTTTCTGCTGATTGTTATAATCCATAACCGTTTTTGCTACATTGCCTTTGGCAGAATCGGCTTTAAGTGTACTGTCTAACCGCTGGTATTCATTCATATAAACCTGGTATTCTGCACCTAAGGTATCCCTGTTATAAATTTGCGTAAGACTATCTGCAACACGGTATTCCGGCATTACCTGCAGCATAATTTCTATATCAAACCAACCTACTTTGGAGCCTGTGGCAG
>JAEWBD010000266.1 GCA_023391315.1 Bacteroidota bacterium
GCGTTTACTCATACTCATCATTCAAAGCTTAAAATATTAACACAACAACAATTTTTAATTATTTGGATAATTGATTAAAGCAAAAAACTATTTTTCTTTATTGGGTGCGGCAGCCGGGCCATCATTATAAAATACATATAAGCCATCTTTGCCCGCTACCACAATATCTTTTCGCCCGGTGCCGCGTAAATCAGCAACTGCAAAGTATAATCCGGTTCCCTTGCCTTCACCTAACGGGCCATAGCTGATGATTTGTTTGGTGAATGATTCCCCGTTCCATTTATAATAATACAATCCCGCCGGATCGTGCACACCCGGGTCTGTATCATGCGCCCGGTAACGTTTCCCGGTTATCAGCTCCGGTTTGCCATCACCGTCAATATCCACCCACTGCATGGTATGAAACATAGAATTGTTTGGGTCGATAGCATGTTTAACCCAGTTTCTTTTCCCGGATTTGTCTGCAGTTTGTTCGTACCAGTCCAGGCCATAATCGTGGCCCTGGCCTGCAATAATATCATGCTTTCCATCGCCATTCACATCTTCCACCAGCACAGGTACACTGGTTTGCCCCAGGTTAAACTCTTTATGCAATATCCATGTTCCTTTTAACGCATCAGCCGGCGCTTCCAGCCAGCCATCGCTTATAATAAAATCACCACGGCCATCTGCATTAATATCACCAAAACCTAATCCATGATCCTGTTTAGGAGCTATTTCTGTTTTGGTAAACTTTCCCAAACCTTTGCCATCAGCATCTTTTTCCAGCTTATAAAATTTCAGCGGGAAATTGGGATTGTTTGGCACTATTTCTATTGTACCATCCTTATCCACATCCCAGCCTTGTGCCGCTTCCACGTTGCCGGTAGAATCAATTAAATGATCCGCCCATATGCCTGTGTTATTGCCCGGGTTTTCTTTCCAGTGAAGGCTGTTGCTGAACCAGCTTCCGGTAATAAAATCCATGCGCCCATCACCATTTACATCTAAAGGGATTGTAGAAAAGTCATCCCAATATTCATTATAACGTTTTACCGGCCCTATGTAATGCGCCTTAAAAACTTCAGGCCCTTCATACCAAAACGATCCGGATACGATGTCGGGTTTTCCATCATTATTCACATCAAATACATCTACACTTTCAAAGCTTTCTGCAGCAATCATCTGTTTCGTAAATTGAATTGCAGGCGCCGGAGATTTGTTTTGGGAACAAGCAACGGAGCAGGTTATTAAAAAGCTGACAGGCATTAAAAAAAACTGCTTGCTGAAAAGATGCCGGTAATGCATGAAGACGTGTTTTAATGAAAAAATATATGGCACGTGAATATAATGATAGAATAGTTTTTACAACTATTATTCAAATCAAAATTGCCGGAAACGTTTTTTAAATCCACAATAATTTTTTTTCAGCATTATAATAACATTAACTAAAAAAATAGTTGTATAACTAAAAATATAGTTTTACATTTGACTAAATATTTAGTTATATGAAAACATTAACCAAAGCCGAAGAGCAGGTTATGCAGGCGCTCTGGAAAATTGACAGGGGTTTTTTGAAAGATATAGTGGAAGCCATGCCTAATCCTAAGCCGCATCCAAACACCGTGGCTACGCTTTTAAAAATATTGATTGAAAAAAAATTTGTGATTACAGAAACTTTCGGCAGGATGAATGAATACTCCCCTGCCATATCAAAACAGGCCTATTCAAAAAGCACGATGAGCAGTTTGGTGAAAGGATATTTTGGCGGCTCTTTCAGCAAAGCCGTTTCATTCCTGGTAGAAGAAAATAAATTAAGCGTGGAAGAACTTGAATTATTACTTCAACAACTAAAAAAGAAATAATATGCTGCAGCAATTAAGTATTTACCTGCTGAAGGTAACCAGCATTAGCGGGCTTCTTTTTTGTACTATCATATTGCGTTGCGCAATAAACGCTTTCACTATTATAACCGTTTTTATCTTTTAATGGCCGTTGCCATAAGTATTATTTTGCCTTTGCTAAAGCTGGAATGGTTTACTTTTTTCAGCGACTCAGATCAAACCATTCACCTGTATAATATTATTTACGGCAGCGGTGAAAATGAAATTATTGTAACCGGCAAAGCAGGTATTAACTGGGAGCAACTGGCCCTGTATGGTCTCGCGGCAACAAGTATTTTTTCATTGGCCGTTTTATGCAGCCGAATCCTAAAAATAAAGCTGCTGAAGAAAAAATATCCAGTGCAGCAGTTTACAGATTTTGATTTTGTGCATACCGATATTTCATCGGCGCCGTTCTCATTTCTGAAAGATATTTTCTGGCGCAATGATATAAACCTGGAAGATGAAACCGGCAAACAAATATTGCAGCATGAGATTACCCATATCCGCCAAAAACATTCCTGGGATAAATTATACATGCAGTTTACCCTGTGTTTTTACTGGATGAACCCCTTTTTTCACCTTATAAAAAAAGAGCTGTATTTAATACATGAATTTATTGCCGATGGAGAAGCCGTAAAACATGCCGATGCCGATGCTTTTGCCAAAATGTTATTAACCGCGCAATTTGGAAAATTCAACCTTTTACCCGCACAATCTATTTTTTACTCATCAATTAAAAGAAGATTAACTATGCTTACCACTTCAAAGAAACCCCAGTTTAGTTATGCAAGAAGGTTAATGGTTTTACCATTAATC
>JAEWBD010000298.1 GCA_023391315.1 Bacteroidota bacterium
ATTTTCTTTTTTGGGCGATGTGTTGCTGGTGAAAGATGGCAGTCTCTATTTCATGCTGGGCATTGCCTCTTTTCTTATTGCCCATATATTTTATATCATTTTGTTTTGCCGCATTCAGCCGTTTACAAGAAATAATAGTGTATTTATTTTAATAAGCGGAGCTGCTATTGTAGGTTATGTGGCGCTGCTTGATTTCTTGTTCTGGCCAAAAATAATACAGCAAAGCCTTGCCATTCCTGTGGTAACATATTCAATGGTTTTAGGCGCTATGTTATTTACTGCTTTGAATTTAATAAACAAAAAAGGGGTACCAAAGAAAATTATAACAAGCCTGGTTTTTGGCGCTGCATTATTTGTTCTGTCTGATTCAATTATTGCATTTAATAAATTCTATCTTTCTACTCCCGTGAATGGATTTTACGTTATGAGCACTTATTGCCTTGCACAATTTTTAATTGTAAACGGGGCAATAAAGTTTAGCAATGATTATATCCATAATAACTAATGTATAGCTGTAACATTCACTTTTTTAACACCGATAGTGTGCAATTCTATATGCCTGTCTTTTGCCTTGTTTTCAAATTCGCTGATGATCTCTAAAATATCATAGTCTATAAAATTGCATTCACTTCCATCAATGGTAAGCATGCTGTATTCAGGCACATTATCCAAAGCTTTCTTCAGGTTTACCTTATTTAAAAAAGTAACATTGCTGTTAAGCTTTATAAGCGCTGTTTCTATGCCGTTGCGAACAGTTTTTGTAATCCTGTATTCAGCCTTAAAATTATTCCGGATAATAAAATATACTGATAATAAAAGCCCGATGCTTACACCAATTAAAAGATCAGTTGCAAGTATTATAATAATCGTAAGTATAAACGGCAGGAACTGTTTCCATCCAAGGCTATACATATTTCTAAAAAGCTTTGGCTTTGCAAGGTTATAACCTGTAACCAGCAAAATAGCTGCCAGTGAAGCATAAGGTATTTGATTAAGCAAAAAAGGAATAAACAATACGGCCAGCAATAAAAAAATGCCGTGTGTTATTCCAGCCATTTTTGTTTTAGCACCGGCATCCACATTTGCCGAACCACGTACAACCACCGCAGTTATGGGTATGGCACCCAGGAAACCGCAGGTTATATTTCCAATGCCTTGCGCAACAAGCTCCCTGTTTACGGGTGTTATGCGGTTATGCCTGTCTAATTTATCAATGGCTTCAATGCACAGTAAAGTTTCCAGTGTAGCGAGCATGCCTACAGTTATTCCATCTTTCCATATTTCAATACCTGAAAATATTTTTGAAATATCCGGGAAAGAAATGTTTGCAAAAACATCGGAAGGAATATTTACCAGTTGTGATGTTTTAAGATGAAAAGTATTGGTGGCATTCAGTGCTGCATTGATTAATACGCCCGTGATAACAGCAAATAACGGCGCAGGGATTATGCTTAGTTTTTTTGCAAATGGCTGCTGCAATAAAATTAAAACTGCCAGCGATGCAATTGCAATTATTACAGAACCGCGTGTAATATGATCATTAAATTCTGAAACATGGCCTGCAATATTTTTTGACGAGAATAATTCGGGGAAGCCGGTTGTCCAGAAGTCCGGCCTGTCATACCCCAAAGCCAACGGTATTTGTTTAGAGATGAGGATAATGCCAATAGCGGCCAGCATTCCTTTAATTACCGCAGAAGGAAAATAGTTTGCAATTGCACCTAATTTCAATAAACCAAGCAATAGCTGGAAAGCGCCTGCAACAATTACAATAAGCAGAAAAATTTTATAATCGCCAAACGAAATAATGGATGATGCTACCAGCGTGGTAAGCCCCGCCGCCGGCCCTGAAACAGCCAGTTGGGAACCGCTGATGCTGCCGGCAACAATGCCACCGATAATACCTGATAGAAGACCGGCATAAAGCGGGGCGCCCGAGGCTAAAGCTATGCCGAGACAGAGCGGAAGCGCTACTAAAAAAACCGAAAGGCCGGCGGATAAATCGTGGCGAACCAACATGATCCGGTAGTATTTAAATGTACGTCTCAACTGATGTAAGTTTTTAAAGGGTGCGAATGTAGTTTCTTGCAACAGCGTAAAAAATGACGAAAATCAGCATTTTGAATAACGTGCTGTGCTATTAAACTTTAAACCTGTTAGAGTTTTGAAACAAACCCCGCTTCCTTTAAATAAAACGTTACGGTTTATTTAAAAGAAGCAGATTTTCTGCCTGCTGCTGAAAAAAGCGGGGAATTACACAGTTGCTTATTATATAGCTCTTTGCGGTTTATCTTTCTCTTCTATTACCTGCCTTATTTTCATTGCAATAACCGATAAAGCCTCTGCCTCATTAGCCCAAAGACTAACAGGTTTTAAATGATTTTCGTACTTGGGCACAATTTCAAAATCACTTATTTTTTCGCCCTGTATAAATGGAGATGCCGTAAAATCGCATGATTCAATATAAATAGGGATGATTGTTTTCTTGGATTGTATGGCCTCTTTTAATTCTGTTTGCCATATATATTCAGAGGCAATAAAGTCCGCAGATAACAGTAAAATAAAAATATCGGCCTTTTTAAGTTGTTCTTTAATTTTTAAATCCCATTTATCACCGGCCATAATCTCCTGGTCAGTCCATTCTTTTATATAATTGCTTCTTCTTAAGCCTGCGAGATGGTTGCGTATTTTGGCAAGCCAGATGGTATTGTTATGAGAATATGATACAAATATGTTTTTAGGCATTGTGCCCTTTACTTCAAAAGGAACAATGTGTTTGAACTTAAGCAACTCGTTATCGGTATTACTAATTGAAGAAACCGCAAGTTCCTTTAAACGGTTGTACTTTATATATTCCATTTTATCAACCGATAACTCCAGTTTTTCCAAAAAATAACTTTGTTGATCAGTGTTTGTTGTGCCTTGCGCATTTTCGTTATTGTTTATTGTAAAGCTGTATATCTTTTCAAAAATCTCTTTTTGAAGGTCGCTGCTGTTGTCTTCCACGCTAATTTGTATTATACCTTTCTTTTCTGAAGGAAATAAGCCTTTTATTAAAACAACCTGCCCGTTATTGATATTATTTTTCTTTAAGATCATAATGCCGTTTTTCCAGAAGTAACGGGCTTCAATGCTATCATCTGCAATAAAACACAGCAGCAAATGATGCATTAATTTTTTATAAAAAAATATGGGCACTTTTATCCAATACGAATCCTGCCAGGCATTGGAAGATGCAATTTTAAACAGGTCTTCTATGGGATGATCTTCCGGCAAATATTGCGGTGCCAGGTAATGCGTGGTGCTTTTGGCCGGATGAGGATATAAAATGCCGAGGCTTATCATTACATCAATAATCAACTGATTTTTTTTAAGGTCATCATCTATCAGAATTTCTCCATAATTCTTCAGCACATTGTTGTTTAAAACATTATATATTTTTTCAGACAGCTTTCGTGGGTTAATAAAAATCCGGTCGTTGAGCAAGTTGTTTTTTTCAAAATATATTAATGCGCCGCTGTTGTAAAGCCATACAGGATAATGTTCAGGATTTATGCCCGGCCTGTTTTTTTTGCATATATCATAAAATGTTTGCTTATCAATATAGAGTTCATCTTCATTACCAAAAATAGAAGGCTTGCCCTCTTCATTAAGGTTTAATACTTCCTGACGTATATATTTAAAGTCTTCTGAAAATTGTGCGTGCTTGTTTTTTATAGCCAGCTCATGTAGTTGTTCCGCTAAATAATCGGTAAAGCCCTGCAGGTTCCTTGCATGTATTGTACCGGGTTGCGTGCTGCCGTTCAGCAGGCTTATGTGAAATGATTCATCTATGCCATATTCTGAATGAATATCCTGTGCTATCCTTCTTTTTTGCTGCAGGTCATCAACTTTGTTTTGCACAACCAATAAGGGCGTGTTATTAATATCATTTCTAAAGCTTTTTACAGTATCTAACCAATAAGCCAGTTCAAAATGTTCTATCACCTGTTTTGGCTTATCATCATGTAAAACCTCTTCTTTTTTATCACTGAAATCAGAATCTGCACTCCACATAACCACATAAACAGCGTTATTACTAAGAAATAATTTGTAAGTGTCATGATAATATTCCTGCCCGCCAAAATCCCATATACTTACTTCAACATTTTTTAACTGCGGATATTTGGCAATATCAGGCTTCCATCTTTTCACTTCAAATCCATGTGTTGAATTTCTTTTTTTAAGGCATTCTCCATTTTCGAGATAATTAACCAGGTTGGTTTTGCCTACATTGCTGTTGCCAAGTATAATAAGTTTTACATCAAGGATTTCCTCATCAGCAGTAATCTTTTCTGCAGCAAATGCTTCAGGAAACTCCGGCGAAGTGCTGATGTTTTTAGAAACGCTCATTTCATTAAAATATGCTCTTATCTGGCTAATGTCGTTATCTATCCATACATCCGAAGGGCAATCTGTAATGGGATTGCTTTGTATGTTAAGCGTTTTTAGCGCGGGCAGTTTTATTACGGGTTGCAGCTTGCTGATTTGATTATTATATATGATAAGGCTCTCCAGGTTTTTGCATGCCTCTATTCCATCAATGCTGGTGATTTTATTATAACTCAGGTGCAGGGTTTTTAAGTTGGAAGGAAACTGAACATTATTAATACCTGTAATTTCATTACCATGCAAAGCCAGTTCATTTAATGAATTGAGCTGCTCTATATTTTCAATGCTCCTTATTTTATTATTACTCAAATCGAGCAGCGTTAATGATGACAGTTGATTTACATTGGAAATATTTTGTATAACAGTATTTCTTATTTGCAGCTCAGTGAGCGCAGGTGGTAAAGTTGCCGGCACAGCATTGAAAATATTGGCTAATTGCTTGTTGCTGCTTTCAATGTATTTACCTGCCTCATCATAATATGCCATTCCAAGGCTCAGGCCTGTTAAATGGTTGCACTGCGCAAGTAATTTAAGCTCGGGAGAATTATCTGTTAACCCGCAATTTCCCAGGTCTAAAAACTTTTGTTCTTTTGGCTTGCTGTCTTCTATCAGTAACTGTGGCAATGAAATTTTTTTTATCAGGCTTCTTATTTCAGCCGCATTTCTTGATTGCAAAACTTCCTTCGGCATTTCTCTTGCTGCCGGGTTTTTCCCTATTTCAAGTTGCTCAAGATTAAATAAGCCTTCAAGCACATCAATATCTGTTAACTCATTATTGCTCAGATCAAGTTTTTTGATTGAATGGTGATCCTGAAGAAAGGAAATATTGGTAATGTAGTTGCCATACATATACAACACTTCGAGGCCGGGAAGAATATCTTTCAGGTTCTTTTTAAAGAATGATATCCTGTTATTGCCGATATAGAGATATTTAAGATTTGGAAAAAGTTCTATCTGATCTGTAACATTCAAATCATTATTACTTAATCCGAGTGAAATGAGGTTAGGGAGTTCATCACTTATGGTTATTTGTGCAATATTATTTCCAAAGCCATCAAAATGCGTGAGGCTTCTATATTGATCCAATTTTGATATATCTCTGATCTTTGTTTCATTTATGTACAACTGCCTGACTGATGCAGGCAATGACTCGGGAATGCTGCTAAACAAATTCGGTTTCTCTTTGTTTGCTGATAATACTGGCTTGTCGTTTATATAATAGTAAGTGCCTAAACTGAGCGTTTCAATATGATCGCATTTTTGCAACAGGAATAATTCCGGCGATTTATCGTGCAGGCTGCAATTGCCAAGATCTAATAATTTTGAACGGCTCCTGATATTTTGTTCAATAAGCTGTTCGGCAAGAGAAATATTATAACTGCTCATAAGTTAGCTGGTTTAATAAGTTTAGCCAGCTAATTTATAAATGTTTTGTTTGTAATTAAAATTGATTGCGATGTTTATTGCAGGTGCGAAAGATGGCACAATCATCAGGTAATTGTTAAAGAAATATATATAATTCCTGTTATTGTTCACCAGCAGATGAAAGTGTTAATCAAGCTTGTACTTTTACACGCATCACTATTTTTTATAATTGAGTAAGCACTTCATTCATGAAATATTTTTTTCTTATTTTCCTTGCACTTATTTTTTATCCCGTTCTATCAAAGGCCCAGCAAACCAAACAGGTAACAGTAAACGTTTATGATGAACAAAATCAGCAACTTCCGGATTGCAGTATTTACGTACTTAATTCCAATATGAACGTTGTTACAGGAGCATCGGGCAATACGATACTTTCTTTAAACGAAGGAAAATATACATTACAGGTTTCGCATACCGGTTATGCAACCACCATACAGAACATTTCTTTTTTAAATGATACTACGGTTAATCTACAACTTGCTCCATCTGTAAATAAGCTGGATGACGTGGTGGTGTCAACAGAAAAAACGGAACAGGATGTGCAAAAGATACCATTAAGCATAACGGCTTTAAGCGCCAAAGATGTTGCTGATTATAAATTATGGAATACAAAACAATTAACGGCTATTGTACCGGATATGTATGTTTCCAATCCCGGCGACAACAGGAACATAACTTCCATTCGCGGTATTACCACTACATCTTACGATCCGGCTGTTGCCACTTATATTGATGGCGTTAACCAGTTTGGCCTTGATACTTATATTGCCCGCCTGCTTGATGTGGAACGCATAGAAGTATTGCGCGGGCCGCAGGGTAGTTTGTATGGCCGTAATTCAACGGGCGGCATCATCAATATCATTACAAAAAGGCCAACGAATACGGCAAGGGTTTTTGCTGAAATTAATGCGGGTAAATATGGCCTCCAGCAATACAACGCAGGATTTTCATTGCCTGTTATCAACAATAAATTATTTATAGGCGCCAGCGGTATGTATGAAGGGCGGAATGGTTTTTATACCAATGCTTATAACGATTCAAAATTTGACAAACAGCATAGCTGGATGGGCGACTATTTTATTAAATACCTGGCCAGCGATAAACTGAGTTTTACACTGAATGCAAAACATCTGGATGTAAATAATCATGGCCCTTTTCAACTGGTTTCCGGTATGGATGAAGCTTTGAAAGATCCATATATGGTTAACCAGGATGCAACGTCTGTTATGCATGATAAAACTTTCAATGCATCATTAAGTGCAAGTTACACAGGCCATGCATTCAACTTCACATCGCAAACAGCGTATCAGAATAATTACCGCTATTATACTAATCCTTTAGACGGTGATTTTTCACCTATTGATGCAGTTTCCATCATTAATAATTATGGCAATAAATGGAATAATGTAAAAGTGGGAACGCAGGAATTCCGTTTTAGTTCTCCTTCCGGAAACAGCAAACTAAAGTGGCTTGGCGGCTTATATGGATTTATTCAAAACAATCCTGTAAAACAGGCAACGCATTTTGGCAAAGATGCAGCGGCAGTTGGTTCACCGCTTACAGATTTTTCAAGCATCAACACCAATATATTAAAAGGGTACGGGCTTGCAGCTTATGCGCAGGCAGGTTATGCAATAACAAATGAACTTTTAATAACGCTTGGCGCCCGTTATGATTACGAACATAAAAAGCAAAACGTGGAAGGTGCTTTTCAACCGGATGGGGCAGAGGCTATGATAACGCAACCTGATACGGCCGCCAGTGCGCATTTCAATGCCTTTTCACCGAGGCTAAGCGTATCCTATCAAATAAATCAGCAACAATTGGTGTATGCCACATTCAGCAAAGGTTTCAGGCCCGGTGGCATAAGCCAGCTTTCTTCAGACCCGTCACAGCCTCCTTTATTTATTTACAAACCTGAGCATAGCAATAATTATGAAATAGGGTTGAAGAATGATCTTCTTGATAAAAAACTGCAGTTAAACATTGCTGCGTTTTATACCCATATAACAGATGCACAGGTGCCGGCACTGATTTTACCTGATGCAATTACTGTAACAAAAAATGCCGGCAAACTTGTTACGAAAGGCGTGGAGGCCGAAGTGCGTGCAAAGCCTGTTAAAGGCCTTAATATAAATTATAGCTTTGGTTATACAGATGCGCATTACACATCTTTAAACATTGCTTCAAACGGAGAATCTGTAAAGCTTGATGGCAATAAACAGGTATTTACGCCCAATGTAACATCCAGCCTTGCAGCCCAATACAGCTATGTATTTAGTAAAACCGTTACGGCAACCGCAAGAGCGGAATGGATGTATGTTGGCAAACAATACTTTGATCTGGCCAATCAGTTAAAACAAAATGCGTACAACCTTGTAAATGTGCAGGCCGGCGTTAATTTTTCTAAGATTGGTTTTTATGTGTGGGGCAGAAATATTTTCAACAAGCATTATGTGGATTATGCGTATGATTTTGGCGCTGTACATCTTGGCGACCCGGCAGTGTATGGCGTAACCTTAAGAATAGATTGCCTTTTTAATAAATCATCCAAATCCTGAAAAATATAGTAAAGAGTTTAGTCACAGATGCACAGATTTTTATTTGTGTATTTGTGGCTAAAGCAGATACCACTATCACAGGCCAGCTAGGAAACTCATTGTTTTTGCAGTTTCTTTAAAATAGCCACCGTTAACCTGCTGATGCAGATAAGCCTGTTGTGTTCGTCGTGTATACGAATATCCCAAACGTGCGTGCTGCCACCAATATGTATAGGTGTGCAAGTACCTGTAACGATGCCTGACTTCACACTGCGTATATGATTGGCATTTATTTCTATGCCTACACATATAAACTTCTGCCTGTTTATTACCAATGCTGAACATACGCTGCCTAATGTTTCGGCCAGCGCTGCTGAAGCGCCGCCATGTAATAAACCATAAGGCTGATGTGTGCGCTCATCTACAGGCATGGTAGCTTTGAGAAAATCTTTTCCAAGTTCAGTGAATTGTATGCCGAGATGACCTGCAAGCGTGTTCCTGCTCCATCCCTGGAAATCATTTATAGAAATTTCTTTATTGTACCAGATGCTCATATCGCAAATTAAACACAATGCATTGTAAACTGCAAATCAGCTTATTAATAAAAATTTTTTGAAAAAAAATATATTTTTATTGTTTTTCGATAAGAATATATTGATATTTGCATTGTAAATATTGAATCATGAAAATTAAAACAACCGTAATACTTCAGGTTTTAAGATTACTTGCATTGCTTGCTTTTGTTGGGTTTACTATTGAAGCAGGAAGTATTCTTATATCTTTTATTGTAAGTTTTTTTAATCCTGATAGTGCCAAAAACATTTATAAAGGATTAGACCTGCATCAGCTAAAAGCTTATGGAGACTGGGCTTATTATCTGGCTGTAATCTTTCTGTTCAGTATTGCCGCTTTAAAAGCGCAGGTGTGGCAAAAGGTACTGAATATGTTATCGCACTTAAAAATGGATAACCCTTTTCAGCCGCAAATGATGCAGTTTTTAACCAGGGTAAGCAACGTTTTGATTGCAATATGGGCAACAGGTTTTTTGTATAACATACTTGCCGGTTTTGTTAATAAAAGAACAGGCGGAGAGTTGCTGCAAATAATTGATGCAGATAATTTTCTTTTTATGGCCGGGCTGGTATTTATAATTACACAGGTATTTAAACGTGGTATGGAAATTCAATTAGAAAACGAATTAACTGTATAACTATGGCAATAGTAGTAAACCTTGATGTAATGATGGCGAAGCGCAAAATGTCGCTGAACGAGCTATCTGAAAAGGTAGGTTTAACGCTGGCAAATTTATCTATCCTTAAAACCGGCAAGGCAAAAGCAATCCGTTTCAGTACGCTTGATACAATATGTAAAGTGCTGGATTGCCAGCCTGCAGATATACTGGAATATGTAGCTGACTAAATCTATCAAATTAATCTCTATTTTAAAACAAACAATTATAAATGAGCCATAAAAATTTTCGAGCAACTTTATACCGGTAGCAATGAAAATTTTTATGGGAATTCCTTCTGACAAAAAAAATAAAAAATTATACAGATGAAAATTAGTACTATTCAAATATTGAGGGTATTGTATATCCTTTCCTGGATCATATTCGTTGGGCTAAGTATCGTTGCAGGCGGTTTTATAGTAAATGCTTTTTTTGCAATAAAGGATCCAACTGTTGTTAAATATCTCTGGCAGCAGGTAGATTTATCCGATCTTTTTAAACACGACCGCGGATATTTTTTTGTAATAAACCTGGTTATGAGTATTGTGGCGGTAATGAAGGCTTTGCTGTTTTACTGCATCATCGCAATGCTTCATAGTAAAAAATTAAGCCTGTCGCAACCTTTCAGTGGAGATGTCCGGCGCTTTATTTTTAAACTATCTTACCTGGCTTTATTCATAGGCTTGTTTTCTGAAGCAGGCGCTAATTGCACGGCCTGGCTGATTGAAAAAGGTGTAAAAATGCCCGATATACAATACATGCATCTGGGCGGTGCAGATGTATGGTTGTTTATGAGTGTTATACTTTTTGTAATCGCACAAATTTTTAAAAGAGGAATAGAGCTTCAGCAGGAAAATGAGTTAACTATATGAGCTTATTTATATTTTAAAATATGAATTGGTTATTTCGCACAGAGCAGGAGCGCATACAGGGGATAATATTTAAAGATATTGAAGCGACCAATCGGATAATCCTTGCATCACGAAAATCCAGGGCCAGGCAGCTTTATTTCAATCTTTCAAGCACACCTTTCCGCTTAACGATGTTTTTGTAATCCCATTGGATTTGCCTTGCTTTTTCAAGCCATCGTTTTAAATCATCTTTATTTATTTGCTGAACCGCTGTATAACGCATTTCTGCAGCTTTAAACTTTCCTTCTTTTTGTAAAGCGGCTTCATCAAACGATTGCCCGCTCCAGAATAATAGGCGCACATTATCTTTCAATTTGCCATAACCTACAATGGGGTTTCCATCTAAAAACCACACCGGATGTGCATGCCATATCTTATTTTCTGCTTCAGGTAAATGATTGCTTATTTCTTTTGCAAGCAGATTGCATATCTTTTTGTCTTCATTGTTTTGGGCATCATTATATGCCTTGATGTCTGTTTTCATTTGCTTTATTTAAAAGGGTTAGCAATTCAATGTTTTACATTGGTATTATAATGATGACGGCAATTAAGTTTTGATCAAACAAGTATTATTTCCTGCCATACACTTTCTTTCCATCAATATAGGTAGCTATAACTTTTGTGTTTAATGCATCGGCAAGGTTGGTTTTCATCAGGTCCTTATCCAGTATAACAAAATCTGCTTTTTTACCGGCTTCAATACTGCCAATTTCCTTTTCCAGAAATTCTGCCTTTGCCGCCCAGATGGTCATGCCGCGAATGGCTTCTTCACGGCTTAATGCATTTTCCATTTGAAAGCCACCAGCGGGAAAACCCGTTGCATCCTGCCTGAAAACCGCAGCCACAAAGGTTTTGAAGGGGCTTATATCTTCCACCGGGAAATCTGTGCCCAATGGCAGCCATCCATTTTGTTGCAATAATTGTTTGAATGCATAACCTCCTTTCAAACGTTCTGTTCCAATGCGGTCTGCAGCCCAATACATATCGCTTGTAGCATGTGTGGGCTGCACAGATGGAATAACAGATGTTTTTCCAAACAACTCAAAGTCTGCCTGGTTAATGATCTGTGCATGTTCTATGCGCCAGCGCTTATCATTTTTCCCTTGCAGGTATTTGTTGTATATCTTCAGTATTTCACGGTTGCCGCTGTCGCCTATAGCATGCGTGCAAACCTGGAAGTCAGTTTTTGAAAGCAGCGATGCCACCGAATCATAATGTGCTGCACTGTTTATCATAAAACCATACCATCCCGGTTTATCATTATAAGGATGCAATAAGCAGGCGCCGCGGCTGCCAAGCGCACCATCAGCATATAACTTGAAACCTTTTATAAACAGCTTGTCTGTTTTATATGGCCCTTTGGGCAAATAGGCATCATAGTTTTGTTTATCGTCACTCAGCAGAACATACATGCGCATATCAAGCCTGCCTTCTTTTTGAAGTGTATCTATCATGTTGGCGGCAACATAATTTATACCGCAATCACTCACGGTTGTAAGCCCCTGTGCAAAACAATTTTGCTGCGCCGACTGCAGCCATTTTTGAAATTGTTCTTTTGAAGGAGCAGGTACCTTTCCATATACAGGATTCATTGCATTATCGATCAATACTCCTGTAAGCGCTCCATTCTTTGTTTCAATTGAACCGCCGCTAATGGTTTGCCCGGGCTTTATACCGGCAATTTCAAGGGCTTTCGCATTGGCTAAAATGGCATGCCCGTCTATACGTTCCAGCAAAACAGGTGTGTTGGGAAAAAGTTTATTCAACTGTTCATTGGTTGGAAAAGCTTTGCCAGGAAATTTATTCTGGTCCCAGCCATGTCCGCGTATCCATACTTCACCGGGGTTTGCCTGTGTAAATTTTTGTATACGGCTGATAACTTCATCCATGTTTTTGCAATCAAAAAGATCAACAGCATATAAG
>JAEWBD010000361.1 GCA_023391315.1 Bacteroidota bacterium
AAGGTTTTGCAGACCTCTGCCTAGCCACTCGGCCACGGAACCATAAACGGGGTGCGAAAATAAAGCAAAGCATTCAAGCGTCAAAACAAATCCTAACTCACGAAATAAATTTTAATATTTGCTAAAATCTAATAACCGGTTATGCAAATTGCCGAAAGCGAATTTATCCTGAATGAACGGGGTGCAGTTTATCACCTTAATTTGTTGCCGTCAGAAATTGCCTCAACAATAATAACTGTTGGCGATCCGGAACGGGTACCATTGGTAAGTAAATTTTTTGATGAAATTGAAATAAAGCAATCCCACAGGGAATTTGTTACCCATACCGGGAGGCTTGCAGGAAAAAGAATATCAGTTGTATCTACCGGCATTGGCACTGACAATATTGATATTGTGATGCAGGAACTGGATGCACTGGTTAATATTGACTTTAATGAGCGCCAGGTAAAAAAACAATTACACCAGTTAAATATCATACGTATCGGCACTTGTGGTTCGCTGCAAAAAGATGCGCCTGAAGACAGCTTCGTGGTTTCCACGCATGGCCTTGGCATAGATAACCTGCTTAATTTTTATGTTGCCGATAATAATGAAGAAGAAAAAAACCTGCTGCAGCAGTTTATTTTGCATACGCAATTAAGCAGCAGGTTTGCGCAGCCATATATCGCCACGGGTGCTGCATCTTTGCTTAAACATTTTGTTGATGGGTTTCATCACGGCATTACGGTTACCTGCCCGGGATTTTATGGCCCGCAGGGGCGCATGCTGCGGCTGGGGCTGGCTTATCCGGAACTGATAGACCGTTTAACAACATTTAATGCGGGCAATTACCGCATTATGAATTTTGAAATGGAAACGGCAGGCATTTATGGTTTAAGTAAATTGCTCGGTCATAATTGTATTAGTTTAAGTTCGGTGGTAGCTAACCGCGTGGCGGGAACTTTCTCTAAAGACCCGGGCAGAACAATGAACAGTTTAATTGAAAAAACCTTGAATATAATCACGTCAATCAATCTTTGATATGAAACTTACTTTTTATAAATACCAGGGAACCGGAAACGATTTTATAATTATCGATAACAGGAATGGTAAAAATATCAGCTTAACCAATCACCAGGTTAAACAATTGTGCGATCGTCGTTTTGGTATTGGTGCAGATGGTTTAATGCTCATGAATGATAAGGAGGGTTTTGATTTTGATATGCAATATTATAATGCTGATGGCCACACCAGCACTATGTGCGGTAACGGCGGGCGCTGCATGGTAAAATTTGCCTATAATATGGGGTTAAACAAATCGGAATATTTGTTTAATGCAGTTGATGGGCCGCATAAAGCTGCCGTTGAAAATAATGGTTGGGTTGATTTAAAAATGAAAGATGTAAATGCAGTTGAAATATCTATGTTCTCAGATTATATTCTTGATACCGGTTCCCCGCATTATGTAAAACCGGTAAATAATGTAATGGATATTGATGTGGTGAAGCTTGGCCGCGAAATACGCTATAATAAACGCTTTGCAGATGAAGGCATTAATGTAAATTTTGTTGAGCAGGAAGATGAAGGTAAAATTTACGTGCGTACTTATGAGCGCGGCGTTGAAGATGAAACATTAAGTTGTGGTACGGGTGTAACGGCGGCGGCGCTTTCATTTGCCCATAACGATAATGGTTTTAATCATGTGAGTGTTAAAACACCCGGTGGCAGTCTTGCCGTTGATTTTGATAAAACAGGCGAAACAAGTTTTGAAAATATCTGGCTTTGCGGCCCGGCAACTTTTGTTTTTAAAGGTGAAATTGAAATATGAAAATTCAAACGGTAACTTCACCCGGTTTATATCTTCCTTTATCATTCATAATTCACCAAAATGGTTCAGCTTTTTAAAATTTTAAACAGTGCTGCAATAGAGATAGAAAAACCGGCCGATGCAGTTTGGGTGAATCTCGTACCGCCCTTTAAGGAAGAAGAATTCCAGGAGTTAAGTAAAACCCTTGAAATACCCATAGAATTTTTGCGTGATTCTCTTGATATTGATGAACGCCCGAGATATGAGGTGGAAGATGAAGTGCGTTTTATTGTAATAAAAACACCGGCTGAAAATAATTCGTTTAATGACAGTGATGCTTATTATATAACCATTCCTATTTGTATTATTCTTACAAAGCGCCAGATTATAACGGTAAACTCTTTTGACAATGATGCTATAAAAAAATTCCTCGGTACTTTTCAAAAACGCAACCCCGATAAGCGGAATATTATGGTGCTGAAGATTTTTGAGAAAGTGGTGCAGAACTTCATGGATTTTTTGAAAGAGATCAATAACCGCCGCAATACTTATGAGCAAAAATTATACGACAGCAACCGTAATGAAGAGCTGCTTAATCTCATGCGTATTCAAAAAAGCCTGCTGTATTTTGTAACGGCTTTGCGCAGCAATGAATTACTGATGATAAAACTGGAACGGACAAACTTTTTATCGCTGAATGATGATGAACGTGAAATCCTAAATGACCTTATTGTAGAAACCAGCCAGGCGCTTGAAATGGCCAATATTTATACTAATATATTAAGCAGTACGCTCGATGCTTTTGCAAGCATCATCAGCAATAACCTTAATAATGTAATGAAGCGGCTTACATCCATCACCATCATACTTTCATTCCCATCTTTAGTGGCCAGTATTTATGGTATGAATGTGGCTATTCCCTATGCAAATGTGCCGCATGCTTTTTATACACCCGTTATCTTATCCATCGTAGTATCTGTAATAATAGCCTGGTATTTCATGAAGAAAAAATGGTTTTAGGTTGATATAAAAACAATAAAGGCTGTTAATTCAAACAGCCTTTATCATCTTGTTGTTAATCAGTTTAAGATACGGTAAGCATTAAAGGGGAAACATCACACCGGCCATCTTCCTCACTGTCTAACAACAATATCTTACAAATTTATTTGTTTTTCCAACATCATTTTCCTAAGGTTTATCAACCCGTAGCGCATTCTTCCCAAAGCCGTGTTAATACTGCAATTGGTGGTTTCGGCTATTTCCTTAAAACTCATATCGCCAAAATGCCTTAACACAATCACTTCCCTTTGTTCTTCGGGCAGTTTATCAAGCATCTGATGAATACGGTCATAATTCTGGTTGCGGATGATCCGGTGCTCTGCATTGTCGTTTACAACCACATGTATTACATCAAAAATGTCTTTTTTA
This sequence comes from Bacteroidota bacterium, assembly GCA_023391315.1. Classification (GTDB taxonomy): domain Bacteria; phylum Bacteroidota; class Bacteroidia; order Chitinophagales; family Chitinophagaceae; genus Parafilimonas. The sequence continues at coordinate 3,215 of JAEWBD010000361.1, forward strand.
TCCTGGGTAAGAATGGTAGGCGTACGTTTTACTTTACGGAAATAATCAACGCAAAGGTTATGGGCTATGCGCATGGCCCATGGTAAAAATTTACCTTCTTCATTGTAGCGGCGGCTGCGCAAAGTGTCAATAATCCGCAAAAAAGTTTCCTGGAAAAGGTCTTCGGCCAGAAATTTATCCTTCACCAAAAATAAAATACTGCTAAAAAGTTTATCCTTATAGCGGGAAACAAGCATTTCAAGAGCGCTGCAATCGCCTTCCTGAAAACTAAGAATCAACTGGGTATCAGTTAGTGATTTATATAATTTCATAATCGTGCCTTTAATGCAATTGTAACAGTTAACAGAAATTAATTACTTGAAAGAAACCGGGTAAAAGTGTAAGTATAGGCAACGATTTTTTTTGACTGGCTTTAACTATTGTTTGCAATATGTAAAAAAAAAGTGAAATCCCCAAATCATATTTGCTGAAAAAGTTTTTGAAGGGTGTAATTTCGGCGTTTTAGTAAATTAAGCAGCAAAGGGAAATTATATGAGTTTAAGCGAGGCAGGCACTAAAACAGATAAGCTGATCCAAAAGAAAAACCTACCTGAAAATATTTTCATAAAAGGAGCAAGGGTTCATAATCTTAAGAATATTTCGGTTTCATTTCCACGTAATAAATTTATTGTGGTTACAGGCGTTTCCGGTAGTGGCAAGTCGTCTTTAACCATGGATACATTGTTTGCCGAAGGCCAGCGGCGTTATGCAGAAAGCCTCAGTGCTTATGTGCGCCAGTTTATGGCAAGAATGGTTAAGCCTGATGTTGATTTTATCAAAGGCCTTTGCCCGGCTATAGCCATTGAACAAAAAGTTATTACCCGCACGCCGCGCAGTACTGTGGGCAGTATGACGGAAATTTATGATTACCTGCGTTTGCTTTATGGCAGAACGGGTATTACCATTTCTCCGGTAAGCGGCAGGGAAGTGAAGAAAGATGATGTTCCTGATGTTTTAAAAGCCATTCAACAATTGCCGGAGGGCAGTAAAGCTTACATTCTCGTTCCATTTAAACAACATGCAAAAAGAGATGTACGGGAAGAACTGAATATCCTGTTGCAGAAAGGGTTTTCAAGAATTTATTTTACTGAAAGAAAAGCTGCAGCCCGTCCATCCAAAAAAAGTACAGAAGCAACTTCTGAAATTGTACGCATTGAAGATTTATTGGAAGAAGATGATAAAATACTCAGGCAAAGATTCAAGGCAGCAGGTTCTGTTTACCTGCTGGTTGACAGGATTATTACAAAAGAATTTGATGAAGACGATATACACCGTTTAAATGATTCCATAGGCATTGCCTTTTATGAAGGGGACGGTGAAATGCTGCTTGAAATTGATGAATCCAAAGCCATCTCATTCAGCAATAAATTTGAACTCGATGGAATTGTATTTGAAGAGCCGGTTCCAAACCTCTTCTCATTCAATAATCCTTATGGTGCCTGTCCCACCTGTGAAGGTTTTAGCCAGGTATTGGGTATTGATCCTGAACTTGTAATTCCTGATCGTCGCATGAGTGTGTATGACGGCGCCGTTGCGCCCTGGAAAGGGGAGAAACTTGGCTGGTGGCGCGAACAATTTGTGAAAGGAGCACGCTCCATCAATTTTCCGGTACATAAACCTGTGGCTGATTTAACAGATGAACAATACAATATTTTGTGGACAGGACAGGAGGGCGTATATGGCATAGATGATTTTTTTAAAGAAGTTGAACAAAATCTTTATAAGGTTCAATACCGCGTTTTATTAAGCCGCTACCGCGGCCGTACCAAATGCCCTGATTGTAAGGGGTATCGTTTGCGCAAGGAAGCTTTGTATGTAAAAGTTGGCGGTAAACATATTGGTGAACTTTGTGAAATGCAGGTGAGCGATTTGAAGAAATGGTTCGATGGTTTGCAGCTAAGTGATTATCACAAAAAAGTAGCCACTCGTATTTTAATTGAGATACATCAGCGCCTGCAGACTTTGCTGGATGTAGGTTTGGGTTATCTTACTTTAAACCGCCTCGCAAATTCGTTGAGCGGCGGCGAAAGCCAGCGTATTCAGCTCACACGCAGCCTGGGCAGCAATCTTACCAATTCACTATACATTCTTGACGAGCCTTCCATCGGCCTGCATGCAAGAGATACAGAACGCCTGATAAGTGTTTTGAAGAGATTGCGCGACGAAGGCAACACCGTTGTTGTGGTAGAACATGATGAAATGATGATGCGGGAAGCTCAACATATAATCGATATGGGGCCGCTGGCTTCGCACCTTGGCGGTGAAGTAGTAGCTGAAGGTGATTACGATGCCATCATTAAAAACCCTGAAAGCCTTACCGGTAAATATTTACGCGGTGATTTAAAAATTCCCGTTCCAAAAAAGTTGCGTACATCAAAACATGCCTTAAAAATAACAGGCGCCAGGCAAAATAATTTAAAGAATATAGATGTTGAATTTCCGCTGGATGTTTTGTGTGTTGTAAGTGGTGTAAGTGGAAGCGGTAAAACAACGCTGGTAAAACAAATTTTATATCCGGCTTTACGCAGGTTAAAAAGTGAATTTGGCGAAAAGGCCGGCTTTCATAAAAGCCTTGAAGGTGATGTTGATTATATATCGCAGGTTGAAATGGTTGACCAGAACCCAATTGGAAGAAGCAGCCGCAGCAATCCTGTAACTTATATTAAAGCTTACGATGAAATACGCGATTTGTTTTCCAAACAACATTTAAGCAAACTGCGGGGCTTTCAACCCAAACATTTTTCTTTTAATGTAGATGGCGGCCGCTGCGATACCTGTAAGGGTGAAGGCGAGCAAATAGTTGAAATGCAGTTTTTAGCCGACGTGCATTTAACCTGTGAAGTTTGCGGTGGTAAAAAGTTTAAGGAAGAAGTATTGGAAGTAAATTATAAGGGCAAGAATATTTATGATGTATTGGAGTTAAGCGTTGATGACGCTATTGAATTCTTCTCTGCTGATAAAGACGGTGCCGCTATTGCAAAAGCCATAAAGCCTTTACAGGAAGTGGGTTTAGGTTATATAAAACTTGGCCAAAGCAGTGATACACTCAGCGGCGGCGAAGCGCAGCGCGTAAAACTTGCTTCCTTTTTAGGAAAGGGCAAAGGTGCGGGGCATATACTATTCATCTTTGATGAACCAACAACAGGTTTGCATTTTCATGATATACAAAAATTATTAGGTGCTTTCAGCGCATTGATTGACCAGGGGCATTCTGTTATTGTAATTGAACATAACACAGATGTACTTAAAACTGCCGACTGGATAATTGATATGGGCCCTGAGGCCGGTGATAAAGGTGGTAATGTCGTGTATGCCGGTATTCCTTCCGGTATAAAAAAAGCTAAAGAAAGCATTACAGCAAAATTTCTATAATAAATCCCTGAAAAAATAAACAACCCGGATTAATTAAATGAACTTATAAGGGCCTGATTAAATCTTAACTGAACTTAATCAACTTCATAACACCTGTCTTTTTAATAAAGCGTATTAATAGCTATTAAATAAAAAAGAAAACTGGCAACATAAACCTGCCTTCTTTTTTATTAACTCTTCTGTACAAACGCTATAGTATTATCATTTTTATAATTTTTAACGAATGCTGCGAAAACTTACAAGTGTTTTTTCCATCTCATTATAAAGTGTAGCGGTTATAAAAACAGCAGTTGTTTATAGGAGGTGAATGTGGATTTTTAACGCTGGTACACGATATGTAACTAACAATAAACACACAAGTATGAAAAGAATTTTATCCCTCACATTAATCATCGCTGCAATCTTCAGTTTAACCTCCTGTGTTAAAACAGTGGAAACAGTTCCCAGGCCCGTTGTTAATCCGATTGCTGGTTCATGGTACCTATATGATGCATCCGAATTGTATGGAAATAGCTGGTATTCGTTTGATGCAGGCATTGATGGTGTATTAACCTTTTATGAAAACGGTAACGCTCAGTATGATGATGGATATTCTTTTATGCAGGGCACCTGGTATACATCTTATATTTCTGACGGCTATTATGACCAATACGGCAATTATTATACGGATATGCACCAGGATTTCCAGGCATCCATGAGTAACAGGAAAGGCTATTCGCTTGATCTTTATTTTGATGATATAAGCTTTGCAGGCAATAATACTTTTATAGGCACTTATTACACCGGCAAAAGCATTGAGCGCTATACATTCAGGCGTTATTAAGTTTGTTATAAAGGCCGGTTTTTCGCAAATCAACCGGCCTTTATTAATGCCTGTCTATATATTCATAATCCGCATAAATGTGAATTTAAATAAAATCCTTTTTTTGTCTTAATGATAAAACGGGCAAGCGGTTCAGATTTACAATGCCTGTTGTATGATCTTGCTGAAAAATCTTATGCCATAAACCATGACGTGTGGGTATTACAAGCAGCATATCTATATTTTCTTCCGCGGCAAAATTATCGATGGCAGTAAAGATGTTTTTAAATTCGGGTTCAAAATATACGGGTGATAATTCAGCCAGATTATCCTGCACCATCTTTTTATAACCTAAGGCAGTTTCATCAACCACTTCCTTGGGTGATACAACATTTATAACATATAACTGTGCTTTTGTAAAATTGATAAGGCGCTTTATCATAGCCACTGGCATTTCCAGGTTCCTGCGATAATAATTTACCGCAAATGCAATTTTTTTAACCGGCTTATAACTTATGGTTGATGGCACAACCAGTACCGGAACATCAAGATCAATAAACGCATCCACAATATTTGCATCCCACGCAAGCAATTCATTGTACCGGCCATCTGCGCCGAGTATAATAAAAGAGGTGTTTTCTTCTTTTGCCTTTGCATATAATTCATCAATAAAAACACCCGTAACCATTTCAGCTTTTATATTTATTTCGGGGTAATTATTTTTTACCCATTCATATTCCTGCTGCAACTTTCTTTCATCATTCAATAATGTTTCACTCATGGCTGCTATTGCAATGGCATCGCCTGCTAATGATGCAGGGAAACTAAAAATATTCAGCAGCAAAATACTGGTTGTAGGGTTATGTAAAAACCTGCACGCATATTCCAGTGCATTGCGGGATGATGCTGAAAAATTAGTAACTACAATAATCTTTGCCATAACATTAAAAGTATCAATTTGTAGGGTTGAGGGTTACAATTCTTATAAGAAATTAACCGGCAATTAGTGCCCTGCATCTGCCAGACTTACTTTGTTTTTTGCATTTCTTATAAATAGCAGCACTATTGGCACAAATACAAGAAACATCAAGCCTATGTACAGGAATATATCCATATAAGAAAGCACCGTAGCCTGCACCGAAACGGAGCCATCAATCATTTTATAAGCCGTACCCAAAGCAATGTTAGGCGGCATGCCCTTTGCCTGCAAGCCCGCAGCCATTGCCTGCACCCTTGATTGCACTGCCGGATCGTAAATGTTAAGATGATCTACAAGATTGCCCCTGTGATGCACAATATCCCTTGTTAAATAAGTTGAAATCAATGCCACCCCAAACGAACCGCCCAATTGACGCATCATGCCCGAAAACGCAGCCCCCTGGCCTATTTCAGGGCCTTTTAATGTTGAAAGCGCCAGGGTTGAAATAGGTACAGACAATAATCCTAAGCCAACACCACGTACCATTAATGGCCAGAAAAAATCTTCACCGGCCGTATGTGGCGTCATTACTTTATAAGTCATCAAACTATAAATAAAGAAGATGGCCATGCCCAAAGAAATCAATATTTTTTGCGGAACACCGCGCTGTATCAGCTGCCCTATTATCGGCATCATAAACGCAACAGTTAATGTGCTAGGTATCATTAATAAACCGGATTGCGTGGCATCCCATCCTAAAATACTTTGCGTATATAATGGAATAATAAATGTGGAACCGAAAAGGCCAAAGCCTTGTACAAAAGATAATATAACACCCATTCTTAAATTAGGATTTCTCAATACCCTTAACTCAACTATCGGGTATTTATAAACCAGCTGGCGCCATATAAATCCGTAAAATCCAAAGCAGGTGATAACTGTTAATACAATAATAAGTTTACTGTTGAACCAGTCGTCTTCCTGGCCCTTTTCCAATATATATTGTAATGAACCCACTGTAGCGGTTAAAAGAAAAATGCCTAACCAGTCAACCTCGCTCGCCGGGCGTTTCTCTCCATACTTAGGGCTTCTTACATATTGAAGCGTAAGTAAAGCGGCAATGATGCCAACAGGAATATTGATGTAGAAGATATACGGCCATGCATAATGGTCAACTATATAACCGCCAAGCGGCGGGCCGAGTGTGGGGCCAATAATTACACCCAATACATAAATGGCCTGTGCCATTGCCCTTTTTTCGGGTGGATAACTTTCGGTAATGATTGTTTGCGATGTTACCAACAAAGCGCCGCCGCCAAGGCCTTGTATAAAGCGAAAGACAACAAGCTCTCCAATGCCTGAGGCATTGCCACATAAAAAAGAAGAAACAGTAAATATAATGATGGAAGCGGCAAAATAATTTCTTCTTCCAAACTGTTGCGATAACCAGCTTGTCATTGGTACGATGATAACATTGGCAATTGAATAAGCCGTGATTACCCAGCTTACTTCACTGAGCGTTGCGCCAAGGCTGCCGCGCATATCATTCAATGCAACGTTTACAATGGTTGTATCAATAATTTCAAGCAGTGCACAAAATACTGCCGTGATAGTAATAATAACCCGCCGCGAACCATATTCAACCAATGATTGTTGTTGTTCCATTTAATTATTTTTTCCGTGCGGAAGATTAACAGTTGTTGTTTACGATGATGTTGTTACACTACCGGCCTGCGGCTTCCAAAGCGCCTGACCGGTTACACCTTGTGTGATGATGAATGCAGTCAATAAATAAAATTTTCAAAGAATCCTGCTGATAATTTAATCCTGTAAATCCCCGTTCAGCTATTAATCCAAATGCACATCTACATATACATTCATACCAGCTTTCAATTGCTTTACCAATGAATCCTGCGGGTTAGTGAATTCAATTCTAACCGGTAAACGCTGAACTGTTTTTACAAAGTTTCCGCTGGCGTTATCCGGCGGCAACAAAGCAAAGCGAGAACCCGTTGCGGGTGAGAACGAAGCAAGCTTTGCTTCAAACTCATGGCCCGGAAGCGCATCTGCTTCTATAATAACTTTTTGCCCGATCTTCAGGTCGTCAAACTGTGTTTCTTTAAAGTTGGCAACTACCCAAATATCATTATCCTGTACAATGCTGAAAGTGGCCTGGCCGGCTGAAAGAAACTGGCCCTCCTGCACATTCACTTTGGAAATAATGCCATCAGCAGGCGCGGTGATAACGGTGTACGAAAGATTAAGCATTGCATCATCCACATCCACCTGGCGTTGTTTGATGGTTGAGCTGGCAAGCCCTATCTGTGTTGATGTAGCATTGCTTTGTGAGCTAGTTGCATTGGTTTGCCTTGCGGCCTGTGCTTTCTGCTGCTGTAATACGAGCAATTGTTTTTCTGCTGTTTCTTTTGCAGCCAGCGCTTGCTCATATTGTTGCTGCGTTACCGAATGATCTTTTATAAGATTGGCATATCGGTTATAATCCTGCGTGGTGCGCCATACATTTACTTTGGCTGCTTCTATTTGCGCATCCACTGCGCCTATTGCAGCCTGCGATGTAGCAATATTTGCGGCGGAGGCATTTGTGCTTGCTTTTGCTGATGTAAGGTTACTTTCAGCAGTAGTTAAGGCAGCTTCTGCCTGTTCCAGTTTGAGTTTAAAATCACGGTCGTCGAGCACAAGTAAGGTATCTCCTTTCTTTACGCGCTGGTTGTCTTTTATCCGCACCTCCGTTACATATCCTGAAATTTTTGGAATTACAGGATTGATGTGTGCCTCCACCTGTGCATCATCTGTTTCTTCATGGTGCAGGGAGTGTATGTATTTGCTTACACCAAAGCTGCCGCCAGCAAGCACCAGCAGTATAAGCACAATTAAAAATGCCTTACTTCTTTTTTTGGGAGCAGCGTTGCTGCCGGTTTCCTGTGTTGCCATAATTATATCAGTATTGAATAGTTATCTTATTTAAGTAATCCTGCTGTTTGCTGTAATGTATAATAGTCAAGTGCTGCATCAGCCTTTGATACCTCAAGGTCGAGATTGGCGCGTAGCTGTTCAACGTTGGCATCAAGCAGGTCTGTTAATAAAAGCAGGCTGTTATCATATTTGTTTTTACTGATCCGGTAATTTTCATTTGCCTGCAACACTGCTTTGTTATTTACTTCTATCTTTTTAATATCGGTTAAATATGTTTGATAAGCCTGGTTAATGGCAAGATGAATGTTATCCGTCATCATATCCCTGGTTATCTGCAGTTGCTGCGCCTGGGCTTCAGCCTGCTGCACTTTTGATTTTGTTTTCCATAATGAGCCGATGTCATACTTCACGCCAAGACCAAACGTAACGGCATTGGTTATTGTAAGCAATTTTGGAACATGTGCAGCCACATAACCGCCTGTTAAAGCAAGGCTCGGGTAATAATCGCCTTTGGCTATTTTCACGGCTGCATCTGCGGCTTTGCTGCGGTAATTGAGTGCCTGTACATCGTTACGGCCAGTATCGGCAGAGGCTTCATACGCTTCAATTGACTGCAGCCCAGTAGGGTTTGTTATGCCTGAAGAATCTACTATTAGTACAGTTGATTCAGGAAGGCCTAATAATATGTTCATATTAACGGTGGCAAGCTGTATGCTGTTCTGTGCATCCACAAGTGCCAGTTCAAAATTGGATGTTTGCAACTGTGCCCTGAGCATATCATTTCTTGCAAGCAAACCATTTCTTTCAAGGCTTGCGAAATTGCTGTCGCGCAACCTTGATTGTTCAAGATTTTCTTCTACTACTTTCGCTGAAGCACTGGCTTTGTATAAATTGATATAGGCCGCAATTATATTAAGCGTTACTGCTTCCTTATCATGTTCGGCATCAAGCCTTGTGGCCTGTTCAAGATATTTTGCAGATTCAATGCCATACTTAATTTTTGAACCTGCATAAATGGGTAATGAAACATTAGCTGATCCATATAATGCCTGTGAAATAGTTGGGGACGTAAAACCGCCGCTGCTATCGCTGCCAAAGCCTTTTAAATTAACGTTGGGCTTGGTTAATCGTAAATATGAGCCGCTTATGCTTGCATCAGGCAATCTTGCTTCTGCTGCCTGTTTTGTAGCTGCAACTGCCTCATCAATTTTTGACTGGCTTAGTTTTAACTGTTTGCTGTTTTTAATACCTAATTCAATAGCTTCATTTAAAGTAAGTTTTTTACTTTCCTGCGCATTTATTTTAATGAAAGAAAACAAAACAAGCACCAATGCCAGCCGTATATATTTTTTATGCTTCATATATTATATTAACAATGAATATAAATTCAGTTTAAATAAAAAAAATTACGCTTTAATGCCATCCCAGCATAATTGAAAATTCAGGTCTATTACTTCGGGATTAAGTTTTTTATTATAATAATTTACCCTCCTGGATATTTCGTTGATGCTTCCAATCATAAAAGCGGTGAGCCAGAAATTGTCAACATCTTTTACGAGGTGTTCTTTTTTTCCGCGGGCTAATAGTTCTTTCAAAGGTTCAAACATTTTTTTAGCTTCAACTTTTATCTGTTCATCTATATAAGGAGAATGAAAAGCCTGTTCTATAAAAAGGCTTTCTTCAAACCGTAAAAGCCTGTGGTGCAATATATTAAGCCAAATGGTATGAAACCCAACCTTAAAAGGTGCTTTGGCATCATAATTTTTAAAAAAGCTGCCTTGTGAATTTTTAATGCATTCGTGGAAAACGCTTGCAACTAATGTTTCTTTATTCTGAAAATAAATATATAATGTGCCCGTTGCAATTTTAGCTTCCTTAGCCACAGCCTGCATCGTTATGCCTGAAAGGCCAGTTGCTTTAACGAGTTTTAAGGTTGCCTTGTAAATGCGGGCTATTTTATTTTCATCTTTTAATTTCACGCTGCAAAATTAAATGAATTAATATTCATTTATAAAAACATCTTTTAAGTATTTAACATTTTGGAATAAAACTTACGTTTGTTTTTGCACGGATATTCGTTTGAAATTTGGTAAAAACAATTTGGTATGCATTATATTGAAATAAGCTTTAAAGCCTTATCCGAAGAACAAAAAGAAATATTAATTGCGTTGCTTTCTGAAATGCATTTTGAAGGCTTTGAAGAGCAGTCGCGCCAGTTAAAAGCATTTATTCCGCTTGATTTGTACGATGAAGAAATGTTACACACTCTCGCTGAAAAAATGCAATTAAATTATTCAGCAACCGAATTGACCGATGTAAACTGGAACCATGTGTGGGAGTCGAATTTTCAACCGGTAATAATTGGTGACTGCGCTTTAAGGGCTTCATTTCATCAACCCATAAAAAATATACAGCATGAAATTATTGTAACGCCAAAAATGAGTTTTGGTACCGGGCATCATGCCACTACGTTTATGATGATACAACAAATGCAGGCCATTGATTTTAAGGATACAACTGTTTTGGATTTTGGCACCGGCACCGGCATACTCGCTATTCTTGCATATAAGCTCGGTGCAGCAAAAATTGTTGCCATTGATAACGACAGTTTCAGTATAGAAAATGCAGCAGAGAATTTTATTAATAACAACATTGATGGCATAGAATTGAAAATGGCTGATAATGCAAATGCTGAAGGCGTGTTTGATATTATTCTTGCTAATATTACACGTAATATTATACAGGAGAATTTCCGGCTGTTTAATCTTCAACTGGCGCAAGGAGGGCTTCTTTTATTAAGCGGCCTTTTAAAAGAAGATGAAAAAATTATTACGGCAACTGCCGGCAGCGCAAAATTTGAATTGAAGCATAAACTTGAAAAAGATAACTGGATATGCTTGCTTTTTGCAAAAACCAATGAAGGGTATTTATTCTGACTGAGTGAAAATATTATATGAATGGGTTGCATATTTATGGCTGCTAATTTTTGAGAAAGTTGATATAACTTCGCCCTTGTTTATTTGATTTTGCGGGTTTAATTTCTTAAGTTATTATACTGAATAATGAGCCGGATAATTTTTTATATCCGGCTTATTTGTAAATTATGTTTTGCTAATTATGTTTTAAGAAACCGTAATTAGCAGTGATAAAAAAGAAGTAAAACCCTGCCTAACAAGAAAAATGATGAAACTTACCATATATCGCATATTGAGTTTTTTGCTGTTGCCGATGGCTATTTTGTTTTCTATAGCAATATTGTTATTAATCAGGGCCGCATTTGCCAACCCTGCTATGCTTCTTCCGCTTTTTCTAATTGCCTGTATTGCCATTTATACATTCGCTTCGCTTAATTTTTTAATAAGGGGCATTGATGGCAAAAAATTTCTGGGAAAATCATCTAAGGACTGGCTTAGGGTAAATGCGATTGCCAGCACTGTATTTTCTTTATTAATGATAACACAGTGTACAATTTTTTTAATGCATCCGGAAATGCTGCAACAAATTACAGCTCAGGCTAAGGAGAATGCAGGTGCTGAATTTAAAATGAATAAAGCTGATTTTGAGAATTACATCAGGATAACATCTTATTTCTTTCTCGTGTATGCAATTGTTTTATTTATACACATAATGTTGAGTTTTCAGTATTTAAAAAAATACGCATATCTTTTTCAGAACGAAAAAAAATAAAAAATATCCCTTTTATAAAATTGCCGGATTTTAAGTTTTGTGGCGAATGTGTATTAATTTGCTAATGTTAAGAAATTATTACCAATTCAAATATTGCGGACAGGATGATATGTATTCCTTCATTTTTGCAAAAACTGAGCTATGGCATTTAATTCCTTCATGAAAATTTTTCAGCCTAAGGACAGGATTTTTTATTCACTTTTTGAAGAAGTTGTTGATACGGTTTATGAAATGAGCGAGCTGCTGAAGAAACTTATTATTGAAAGAGAGCGGGATAAACGGTTTGCAATATTAAGTGAAATTGAAAATGCAGAGCATAAAAACGATGACATTACACATCGTATTTATACAGAGCTCGGCAGAACATTTATAACTCCTTTTGACCGGGAAGACATCCATTTTTTAGCCACTGCACTTGACGATGTTGCCGATTACATTTACGCTTCAGCAAAGCGTATGACATTCTATAATATAACAAACGACGATGAAGGCATAATTAAACTGGCCAACCTTATTTCGTTTGGCGTGCAGGAATTAAAAACCGCTGTGCGGGGTTTACGAAATATGCGGGACCTGCAGGCTATGACAACAGCATTGGTTAAAATAAACAGCATAGAAAACCAGGCAGATGATATTTATGATTTGAGCGTTGAGCGTCTTTTCGATCTTGAACAGGATATAAAAATGCTTATAAAGAAAAGGGAAGTTTATCATGCTATGGAAACTGCAACCGATAAATGTGAAGATGCAGGCAATGCGATAGAAACCATCATTATCAAGTATTCTTAGCCATTTAAACGAAACTTATCCTATCGCATGTCTACATTATTAATTGTAATTATAATTCTTGCAGTAGTATTTGATTATATTAACGGGTTTCACGATGCGGCAAATTCCATTGCCACCATTGTATCCACCAAAGTGCTCACACCATTTCAGGCTGTGATATGGGCAGCATTTTTCAACTTTGTTGCCTATTTTATTTTTCGCGATCATGAAGTGGCTAACACCGTAGCAAAAACTGTAAATAGCGGCTCTTACGATTCAACGGTAGTACTGGCAGGTGTTATCGCATCTATTATATGGAATTTGCTTACCTGGTGGTATGGTATTCCCTCATCCTCATCCCACACATTAATCGGGGGGTTTGCCGGTGCTGCCATTGCCCATTCAGGTTTTGACAGCATTAACTGGTCGCTAAACGGTGGTATCAGCCTTACTATACTTTTTATTTTATTGGCGCCTGTAATTGGTATGGTTATATCCATGTTTATAACGCTGGTAACCATACAAAGAAACTTCTGGCTTAAAATAACCATAATCGTTGCTACCCTAACAGTCTGCCTTGTTTTCATTGACTTTAAAAAGCCTTTTGAATTTTGGGGGTTATTGGCATTGGGCATTATTTTTCTTGCATCTTATTTTTATAATTATTTCAGGGGTGAAACCGCTGCCCGAACCACCAATATGTACAAACGGCTGCAATTGGTTTCTTCTGCCACTTTCAGTATTGGGCATGGCGGAAGTGATGCGCAAAAAGTTATTGGGATCATAGGCGCCGCCATGGTAGCTGAAAATGTAATTCCTGATATTAGCCAGATACCTTCATGGGTGCCTTTTATGTGTTATACGGCAATTGGCCTTGGCACCATGAGCGGTGGATGGAGAATTGTGAAAACAATGGGATCAAGAATTACAAAAGTTACCCCGCTGGAAGGTGTAATGGCTGAAACTGCCGGCGCTATTACTTTATTTACGGCAGCCAATCTCGGGGCGCCTGTAAGTACCACGCATACAATTGCGGGCTCCATAGTAGGTGTTGGCGCCACCAAACGTTTAAGTGCCGTTCGCTGGGGTATAACTATAAACCTCGTCTGGGCCTGGATATTAACCATACCTGTAAGTGCACTGTTAGCGGCAGGATTATATTGGTTCTTCCATCTCTTTTCTGCTTAGTTTCCTTATTTTGCAACCATATTTTTTACTATGAAAAAAATACTGGTTACTGGAGGTTGCGGCTATATTGGTGCGCATACCGTGGTTGATTTACTGGAAAATGGCTATGAAGTAATTTCAATTGACGATAATTCACGTTCGGGCACTTACCTGCTTGATGGCATTGAAAAAATTACGGGCAGAAAAATCAAAAATTATAATGTTGACCTTAAAAATTTTGATGAAACCCGTGCTGTTTTCCAGGAAAATGAAGATATACAGGGCATTATACATTTTGCAGCCTATAAAGCAGTTGGCGAAAGCGTTGCAGAACCATTAATGTATTATGAAAATAACCTGTTTTCTCTCGTAAATATCCTTAAATGTGCAAAGGAATTTAATATTCCGAATTTTGTGTTCTCTTCTTCCTGCACTGTATATGGAAACCCCGATAAAATACCGGTTACAGAATCTTCTCCCACCAAAAAAGCAGAATCTCCCTACGGCGCTACCAAGCAAATGGGTGAAACGATTGTTGAAGATTTTTCAAAAGTGCAGGCCTGCAATACCATATTGCTGCGTTATTTTAACCCGGTTGGTGCTCATCCTTCCATACAGATTGGCGAACTGCCTTTGGGAAGACCGCAGAATCTCGTTCCGGCCATTACACAATGTGCTATCGGTAAAATCCAGGAAATGACGGTTCATGGCTCAGATTACCCCACCCGTGATGGCAGTTGTGTCCGCGATTATATCCATGTTTGCGATATTGCCCATGCGCATACGCTTGCTTTGGAATTCCTCATCAATAAAAAGAATGAATCTGCCTGCGAGATCTTTAACCTGGGAAGCGGCAATGGCGTAACGGTGTTGGAAGCTATAGCAGCGTTTGAAAAAGTATCGGGCAGAAATTTAAATTACAGGTTAGGCCCGAGAAGACCGGGAGATGTGGTGGCTATTTATGCCAATAACGATCTTGCGAAATCAGCTTTGAACTGGGATATTACATATGACCTTGATGATATGATGCGTACTGCATGGGAATGGGAACTTAAGATTAAGGAAGATGAAGAGCTGATTAAAGCGCAAAATGCCGTTTTAAATTAATTAGCATTATTGTTATTAAACTTTTCAATTAAGGTATTATCAAAATAAACAGGTTAGATTTTTTATTTAAAATAACCCTGCATGCAAATTGAAGATAGGGATTTATTACATCAGTTCAGGCAGCCGGATACAAAGGAAAGGGCATTTACAGCTATTATTAAAAAGTATCAGGAGAAATTATACTGGCATGTGCGCAGAATGGTAATAGATCATGATGATGCCAATGATGTGCTGCAAAACGTTTTTATAAAGGTGTGGAATGGCCTCGAAAATTTCAGGGAAGACAGCCAGCTTTATACATGGTTATATCGCATAGCAACCAATGAAAGCCTTACATTTCTTGAACAGCAGAAGAAAAAAAGTGCCGTCAGCCTCAGCGCTGTCGAAAGCGGGCTGGCCAATAAGGTTGTGGCTGATAAAAACTTTGACGCCAACCGCCTGGAATGGAAACTTCAATTGGCTATACAGCAATTGCCTGAAAAACAAAGACTTGTTTTTAATTTAAGATATTATGATGAAATGCCTTACGAGGAAATGAGCCGGATTTTAGAAACCAGCGAAGGTGCTTTGAAGGCGAGTTATCATCATGCAGTAAAAAAAATAGAGGAATTCATTAAAAATAATTAAACGGTTTAGCTATACAGGGGTCAAAAAAAAGTGATGCAGACAAATATTAATATATTGAATGAATTAAGAGAAGCCGGTGCTGCAACATTGATACAGGCAAACAACAAAAATTATTATTCGGTGCCGGAAGATTATTTTAGCAATCTTTCTTCCCATGCAATAGCTAATGTTTTTGTAAGCCAATTACCCGCAACTACTCCTTATGCCGCGCCTGAAAATTATTTTAAGAATTTTTCCGATATAGTTCTCGATAAAATAAATGCTCCTTCTCTGCAGTTACAAGGCCGCAAAGGAGGGGTTTTTGCAGTTCCCGGCGGATACTTTGATGAATTTGCAAACAATGTTATTGAAAGAATAAAAGCTGAAAAAAAGAATAATGTAAGGCAAGAGCTGGAAGAAATCGCTCCTTTATTAAATGCCATATCCAAGGTAAATGTGTATTCGCTGCCCGCAAAATATTTTGATGAGCTTACTCCTTTAAGCCATGCTCGTAAAAACGAGCCATCAGCCAAAGTAATTTCTATTGGCAGCAAATCCCACAGATGGATAAATTATGCGGCTGCAGCCTGCATAGGCGCTGTTTTATTTGCAGGCGGATATTTTTTTATTTCAGGTAATAATACAAAACCTGTACAACCCACGCAGCCTGTTGCTGCAACAGTAAAAGCCAATATCCAGCAGCAATTGGCAGATATAAGCGATTCCGAAATTGAATCATACCTTAATGAAAACAGCAGTATGGCTGTTTTTACGGGTGTAGGTGCAGATTATCAGCCTCAAAATCAAAATACAGACATACAGATCCTTATAAAAGATATACCTGACGATGAAATACAGCAGTATTTAAATGAAGGAGAGAGTTTAAAAAAAGAGGAAGGTATATAAAGATGAGAATCATGAAAAAAAATTTTACATTATTGTTGTTTTTATGCTTTCATAGTTATTTTTGTCTTGCGCAGTCTTCTGATAGAGATGATAATAACAGGGTGGAAGTGGTAAAGATGGGTTATATGACCCGCGAATTAAATCTCACACCGCAGGAAGCGCAAAGTTTTTGGCCCGTATATAATAACTATGTTAGCGAGATCAGGCAGGCAAGAAGCCGGTACCCTGATGATGAAGTTGCATTCGAAAAGAAGGTTGTTGAAATCAAGGAGCGTTATAAAGGAAACTTTAAAAAGGTTTTGGGAAACAATAGTCAGCGTGTAAATAAAGTTTACACTACTGATAAGCAGTTTAACAATGCCCTGCGAAATGAGCTTAGAAACCGCCAGCAAAAGCAATCACAAGGTAAACCGGCTCAAAATCAGGTACAACGCCCAAAAAAGGAAAATAATTCCAACAGTAAGCCAAATAAGCAGAGTAGTAAACGAAAACCCAATCAGCGGTTTTAATCATATTTAACTAGGTGTTTTTCATAGGTTAGCAACGGCCAGCTCTTTTTAGGGCAGGCCTTTTTTGTAAATATTTACTGTATTATGGTTTGCTTCCAGCTAAAACAACGCTTCTGTATCCTAAGTATAAGCTGGAGAGATAAATTTTGCTTTAAGATTAAGTGGAGGTTAACTTCAAAAGTTTTAATTGCCTTAAATGAATTTTTAATTATAATTTTTTTAACTTCGCGCATTCATTCCACATTTAAAATTTTACTTTCATTTTCAGTATTATACTTACCTTTGCCGTCCTTTTATTTGGGCGGTTGGCTAAAAGCGGCAGTAAGGTTAATTAATTGTTTGCTTTTTAATGCCTTAAGAACCCGTAAGTTCTGTCCCATTTTATTTTTCCGGAAAAACTATCAATTAAGATATGTCATCAACTAAATTGCAAAACAGAGTCAGCTTTGGTAAAACAAAAAACCTTGCTGGGTCTCCCGATTTATTAGATATTCAATTAGAGTCATTCAGAGATTTTTTCCAGTTAGAAACCACGCCTGATAAACGTAACAACGAAGGATTGTTTAAAGTGTTTAAGGAAAATTTTCCTATCACTGACACCCGCAACATCTTCGTGCTGGAATTCCTGGACTATTTTATCGATCCGCCACGTTATACCATTGAAGAGTGTATGGAACGTGGCCTCACCTATGCTGTTCCGCTTAAAGCAAAGCTGCGTTTAAGCTGTAACGATGAAGAGCACGTTGACTTCCAGACCATCGTTCAGGATGTGTTTCTTGGAAATATTCCATATATGACGCCCCGCGGTACATTTGTTATCAATGGTGCTGAGCGCGTGGTGGTTTCCCAGCTGCACCGTTCACCCGGTGTATTCTTCGGCCAGTCTGTTCACCCCAACGGTACAAAAATTTACTCTGCAAGGGTGATCCCGTTCAAAGGTGCCTGGATGGAATTTGCTACAGACATTAACAATGTAATGTATGCTTATATCGACCGTAAGAAGAAATTCCCGGTTACAACTTTATTGCGTTCTATTGGTTATGAAACCGATAAAGACATTCTCGAACTTTTCGGAATGGCCGACGAAGTAAAGGCTGATAAGAAAACTTTACAGGCTTATGTTGGTAAAAAACTGGCAGCCCGTGTATTAAGGACCTGGGTAGAAGATTTTGTGGATGAAGATACCGGTGAAGTAGTTTCCATTGAGCGTAACGAAATTGTGATGGAACGCGATACCGTGCTGGATGAAGATGCCATTGAAATGATTGCTGAACTCGACGTTAAAAGCATTTTTATTCAGAAAGAAGACGTGGGCGGCGACTACGCAATTATATATAATACCTTAAATAAAGATACCTCTAACAGTGAACTGGAAGCTGTTCAGCATATTTACCGCCAGTTGCGCGGTGCTGACGCTCCGGATAATGAAACAGCTCGTGGTATTATTGATAAGTTATTCTTCAGCGATAAGCGTTACGATCTTGGTGAAGTTGGCCGTTACAAAATCAATCGTAAGCTTGATGTAACCACCAAGCTTGAAACCAAGGTTTTAACCCGTGAAGACATTATCGAGATCATTAAATACCTGGTTCGCCTAACTAATGCGAAAGCAGAAATTGATGATATCGATCACCTGAGCAACCGTCGCGTACGTACCGTAGGCGAGCAATTATATGCTCAGTTTGGCGTGGGTTTGGCCCGTATGGCACGTACCATTCGTGAAAGAATGAACGTACGTGATAATGAAGTATTTACTCCTGTTGATTTGATCAATGCAAGAACGCTTTCTTCGGTTATCAACTCATTCTTCGGTACATCACAGTTATCACAGTTCCTCGATCAAACTAACCCGCTTTCAGAAATTACCCATAAACGCCGTATTTCCGCCCTCGGTCCCGGTGGTTTAAGCCGTGAGCGTGCAGGCTTTGAAGTTCGTGACGTACACTACTCGCATTATGGCCGTTTGTGTACAATTGAAACTCCGGAAGGACCGAACATCGGTTTGATTTCTACGCTCTGTGTGCATGCGCGCATAAATGAAATGGGTTTTATTGAAACCCCTTACCATAAAGTAAATGATGGTAAAGTGGATATGAAAAAGCTCACTTACCTGAGCGCCGAAGAAGAAGATACTGCCAAGATTGCACAGAATAATGTACCCCTTGATGATAAAGGAAATTTTGTTGAAGACAGGATTGCAAGCCGTCAAACAGGTGATTTCCCTATTCTTGAAAAAGAAGAAGTTGAATATATGGATGTTGCACCAAACCAGATTGTTGGTCTAAGTGCTTCGCTGATTCCGTTCCTTGAACATGATGATGCCAACCGTGCATTAATGGGATCAAACATGCAGCGCCAGGCGGTTCCGTTGATCAATCCTGAAGCGCCAATTGTAGGCACAGGTTTGGAAGGCAAAGCTGCCCGTTAT
>JAEWBD010000413.1 GCA_023391315.1 Bacteroidota bacterium
GGTATAACGGGTTATGTGGCACAAACAGGACGGCCGGTTATAGTAAAAAACACGCTTGAAGATAAACGGTATATTGTGGATGATAAAAGAAGGCTGTCGGAAATAGCGGTGCCTGTTATAATAGAGGATGCCGTTTTTGGCGTAATTGATTGCGAACACTCAAAAAAATCGTTCTTTACTCAAAAACACCTGCATATACTTCAAACAATTGCTTCCTTGTGTGCAGGTAAAATAATGAATATAAAAGCGGAAGCCCAAAAGGCAGCAGCAGAAAAATCGTTGATGGAAACAAAGCAAAAAATGGCAGAAGTTGAAATGCAGGCATTACGGGCGCAAATGAACCCTCACTTTATTTTTAATTGCCTTAATTCTATTAACCGGTATATAGTAAAAAGCGACCAGGCCACCGCATCGCTTTACCTTACAAGGTTTGCAAAGCTTATAAGACTTATATTGGATAACAGCAATAATCAAACCGTTACCCTTTCCAGTGAGCTCGAAGCGCTGAAGCTATATATTGAAATGGAAAGCATTCGTTTTGAAAAACAATTTACATATACCATTACAACGGATGAAGATGTTTGTGCTGACAGCTTATTTGTTCCGCCGCTTATTATTCAGCCTTACGTGGAAAATTCAATATGGCATGGATTGCTGCATAAAGAAGAAGCCGGGCATCTTTCAGTTCATCTTTCCATCAGCAATAATGTATTACAGTGCATGATAGAAGATAACGGCGTTGGCAGGCAGCGTGCCATGGAATTAAAGAGCAAATCAGTTTCATCAAAGAAATCTTTGGGCATGAAGCTTACGGAAGACAGGCTGGCCCTCCTTAATAAGCATGTTCAGTTTGATGCTTCTGTTGAAATAAATGATCTTAAAGATGATGACGGCAGCGCTGCGGGTACAAGGGTTATTATTATGATACCTGTTGATCAGTAAACGGAAAATAGTATTGCTATGATAAAAGCGGTTTTAATAGATGATGAGAAAAATGCACTTGAAATGATGGAGTGGCTATTAAAAACATATTGCCCCCAGGTAAGCATTGCCGCTATGTGCAATAATGCAAAAGCAGGCATTGAAGCCATTAACCGTCATAAACCGCAGGTGGTTTTTCTTGATATTGAAATGCCGAAAATGAATGGATTTTATATGCTTGAGCAATTTGATAAATTATTTTTCGATGTTGTGTTCTGTACCGCATACGACCAGTTTGCCATTAAAGCTTTCCGGTACAGCGCTGTCAATTATTTATTGAAGCCCGTGGATCCGGAAGACCTCATACAAACTATTCAGCGCATAGAAGAAAAAACATCTGTGCCCACAAAAGAACAATTTCAATTACTGCTGCAGCAAATAAATCAACCTGTAAAAACAGCGCCGCAGCGCATTGCGCTTACAACAGGCGAAGGGCTAACGTTTGTGCCCACATCTGAAATAATATATTGCGAGGCAGAAAGCAATTATACCAATGTAGTGCTTGCAGGCGGAAAAAAAATACTGGTTTCCAAAACGCTGCGTGATATAGATGATGCTTTAAGCGGCGACGATTTTTATCGTGTGCATAGTTCTTATCTCATCAACCTGAACCACATTAAAAAATTTGTGCGTGTTGATGGCGGTTATCTTATTATGGATAATGATGCTACCATCAATATCTCCCGGAGCCGGAAGCAGGAGTTTATGGAAATGTTTTCCAGGTTTTAGCCCGGCTGTTAGCTTCGGTGCCTTACATTATTTTCATCTTCCCATTCATCACAGCAATCACTTTATCCTTAACTTGTTGCCTCTTTCATTGCTTATAGTTCAAACATGAAACGCAACTACTACATCGTGGCATTAATAATGCTTACGTTTTTTGTTATATCTTTTCTTACCAATATTATCGGGCCGCTTTCGCCGGAGTTTATCAAAGATTTTAAGCTGAGTGATTTACTTGCGGGGCTTTTGCCTTTTGCATTTTTTATTGCTTATGGCGTTATGTCAATACCATCAAGCATGCTTGTGCAGAAATATAATGAGAAGGTAATTATGGTTGCTGCATTCGTTGTAGCTTTTATCGGTTCGCTCATGTTAGCGCTATGGCCAAATTATCTTACGGCTGTTTTATCATTGTTTCTTATTGGCTGCGGCATGGCTATGCTGCAGGTGGTTATTAATCCACTACTTAGAACAGCAGGCGGCGAAGAGAATTATGCATTCACTTCTGTGCTAGCTCAATTAATTTTTGGCGCTGCATCATTCATCAGCCCGCTGGTATATTCTTACATGGTTACAAATATTAACACCACAAGCCATGGCCTGTTTGATCTTTTAAGATCACATATACCAGCGGCTATGCCTTGGATATCTCTGTACTGGTTATTTGCTGTCATTTGTTTATTCATGTTTTTGATCATCCTTGCATCAAGATTCCCAAAAGTTGAATTAAAGAGCGATGAAAAAGCAGGCCCGCTAAAAACACATTTACTATTATTGAAGAAGCCAGTGGTAATTGCTTATTTCATTGCATTGTTTTGTTATGTTGGAACAGAACAGGGCGTTTCATACTGGATGTCGCAGTTTTTATTTGAATACCATCAGTTCGATCCGCAAACAACAGGAGCACATGCCGTGGCTTATTTCTGGGGTTTAATGACAGCCGGTGGCATATTAGGATTGCTTTTGCTGAAGCTGATGGACAGCCGTAAACTGCTCATCATCTTTACCATTGCGGCATTAATATTTTTAACGCTTGGCCTTTTTGGAAGCGCCAATGTTTCATTGTATTCATTTCCCATTGTTGGGTTCTTTATGTCTGTAATGTACCCGGTTATTTTTTCGCTGGCATTAAGTTCCGTTTCAGAAGACCATGGTTCATTTGCCGGTATTTTGGTTACGGGAATTATTGGCGGTGCAATAGTGCAACTGCTTATAGGCGGGCTCGGGAATTTATTCGGGTTAAAAGCTGCTATGTGTGTTATTTATATAACGATGAGTTATATGTTAAGCATTGGTTTTTGGGCAAAGCCGCTTATTACCAATAAAACGATTTTTGATAAAAAAGAAATTTCCTAAATGCGGTTTAATGCTTTAAAAACTCCAAACCGGTATTATTTATATTTATGAAAGAAAAAATTATAGGGATTGATTTGGGCGCTACCAATATTCGCGGTGCAGTTGTTCAGGAGAACGATTTATCGCAGATAACATCACAACGTATTCGCAGCAATGGTTCAGAAGAAGATGTTTTGAATGATGTGTTTGCATTAACCGATGCATTGATGCATGATGATATAACAGCAATAGGTATTGGCGTTCCCAGCGTTGTAGATGTGCAGGAAGGTATTGTTTATGATGTGCAATATATTCCTTCGTGGAAAGAAGTGCACCTTAAAGAAATTATGGAACATCGATATCATGTGCCGGTATTTGTAAACAACGATGCCAACTGTTTTGCATTGGGCGAATATTATTTTGGCAAAGGCAAGGGGTATGATTCGATGATTGGATTGACTGTTGGAACGGGTGTGGGCGCAGGTATTATCATTCATAAAAAATTATATGCCGGGCCTAATTGCGGCGCCGGTGAGTTTGGTATGGTGGATTACCTGGATAAGGTTTATGAATATTATTGCAGCGGTTCTTTTTTTGAAAACGTGCATACATTAAGCGGCGAGTTCGTTTACACGCAGGCCCAGCAGGAAGATGTGCAGGCTTTGAAATTATATGAGGAGCTCGGTACACACCTCGGCAATTGTATCAAGATGATCATGTACACGTATGATCCGCAAATAATTATTCTCGGCGGCTCCGTAAGGCACGCTTATAATTATTTTGAAGAAGCCATGTGGAAGCGTATTAAAACTTTTGCTTTCTCAAAATCTGCAGAACGCTTAAGTATTGAAGTGTCATCGCTGCAAAACAGCGGTATTCTTGGCGCTGCTGCTTTATATTTTGATGCAGGTGTTTGAACCGTGATTATTGAATTAAATGATTTGAAGATTAACGATTACATCTTGAAAATCTAAACTTGTTAGTAATGTATATGAAAAAAATATGTGCAGTCGCTTTGCTCTCTGTTTCATTACATGCTGCTTTTAGTCAAACACGTAAAGAAAGCTTCAGTATGATATTGCATGATGACTGGCGCATGCAGTCGGCTGTAACGGATGATACAAAAGGCGGCAAGATTTCCATGCCCGGTTTTACACCAGCGGGCTGGTATCCTGTTACTGTTCCTTCAACCATTATCGCCGGGTTACTTGCCAACCATGTGTATGATTTTGATCCTTTCTTCGGAAAGAATTTTGAAAAACTTGCCGATAAAAAACTTGATGCCACATGGTGGTTCAGGAACACATTCGAATTGCCTTCATCAGAAAAAAATAAAAACGTTGTACTCAAATTACATGGTATTAATTACAAAGCAAATATTTGGCTGAACGGAAAACTAATTGCAGACAGCTCACAAATTAAAGGGCCTTTCCGCATCATTAATATAGATGTTACAAACGATATTCAGTATGCAGGAACGAACGTATTGGCAGTTGAAATTCTTAGGCCTTTTAACCCAAATAAACGTGATGGCGATCTTGCCATTGATTATGCAGACTGGATACATTACCCGCCTGATTACAACGGCGGCATCGTAAACAATGTTGAAATAAAAACCTTTAATAAAGTGGGCATTGATCATCCCTTCGTGTCAACGCATTTTGATCTGCCTTCCTTGAATGTTGCGCATCTAACAGTATATGCATTGGCAACAAACTATACCGATCAGCCGCAGGATGCCATTATAAAAGGAAAGATAAATGACGATGTGAATTTTGAACAAACCATACACCTGCAACCGCATGAGAAAAGGGAGATAAGTTTTAACCCCGATGATTTGAAACAACTCAATATTGCACATCCAAAAATCTGGTGGCCCTGGCAGTATGGAAAGCCCGATTTGAACCGGGTAGAAGTTACCTGTATTGTAAATAATGAAACAAGTAATTCAATTGCGGAGAATTTTGGCATCCGTGAAGTCACATCAGAATTTATTAATGACCAGTCGCGGGTTTTTATGGTGAATGGAAAACGCATCATGCTGCGTGGCGCTGCATGGTCACCCGATATTTTTCAGCGGCATTCGTTATTGCGTGATGAACAGGAGTTGAAATTAGTGCGTGATATGAATATGAATATTGTGCGTAGTGAAGGTAAATTTGAGGATGATAATTTTTATGATGTATGTGATAAACTGGGTTTGCTTGTTATGACCGGCTGGATGTGTTGCGGCGCCTGGCAATACCCTGAAAACTGGGATGCTGCAGAACGTGCAGTTGCCATGTCATCAGACAGCAGCATGATGTATTGGCTGCGCAACAAAGCATGCATAATGGTGTGGCTGAACGGCAGCGATATGCCGCCGCGTGATACCACTGTTGAAAGAGATTATTTAGCGATAGAAGATAATTTGAATTGGCCTAATCCAACCATAGGTACTGCTGATGCAAGCAAATCAAAAGTATCAGGCTTTAGCGGTGTAAAAATGAATGGCCCTTACGATTGGGTGCCTCCCATTTATTGGGAAACCGATACCGCCAAATATGGCGGCGCCTGGAGCTTTGCAACAGAAATTTCTCCCGGACCATCTATACCGCCGTATGAAAGCCTGGTAAAATTTCTTCCAAAAGATTCGCTTTGGTTTACCAATTCTGACTGGCTGTACCATTGCGGAACAATGACTTTCGGCACTACCAATATATTTGATGCGGCTTTGTTTAATCGCTATGGAAATGTAACAGACATACATGATTATTTAAGGAAAGCACAGTTGCAGAATTATGAAGGGCACCGTGCCATGATGGAGGCGTACGGATTAAAAAAATATCATACAGCAACCGGCGTAGTGCAATGGATGCTTGCCAATTCATGGCCGGGTTTAATATGGCATACGTATGATTATTATCTCTATCCCGCAGGCACTTATTTCGGTATGAAGAAATCAATGGAGCCTTTGCATGTGATGTATTCTTACAAAACAAATGAAGTGGCTATTATCAATTCTTATTTAAAAAAATATGAAGGTTTAACAGTAAAGGCCGATATATTTAATTTAGACGGAACGAATAAATATTCTAATACAATCTCAACAAATATTGGTGAAGACGGAACGCAGCATTGTTTTGTCATTCCATCAATAAATAATTTATCGGATGTATATTTTTTAAGATTGGAATTGAAAGATAAAGACCAGCAAACAAAGAGCATTAACTGGTACTGGCTTTCAAAAAAAGCAGATGCACTAAACTGGCAAAAATCGAAATGGTATTATACGCCGCAATCATCTTTTGCCGATTTTACAGCATTGCAGAAAATGCCGTTAACAACGCTTGATGTATCATCTTCATCCATCAAAAAAGCAAGGGAAACGATACATACCATCACTATTAAGAATGCTGGAAAAGCGGTTGCTTTTTTTATTCATGTAAGATGCCTGCAACATAAAAATGGCGATGATATATTGCCGGTAATCTTTTCCGATAATTATATTTCACTGGCGCCCGGCGAGAGCAGAATAATTGAATGCAGTTATGAAAATGAAGATGCCCAAAATGCAACACCATACATTTTAGCAAGCGGATGGAATATTGATGCTGCCAACAGTAAAGCCGGAAAAGATATAAAGCTTGAATAGCAACCTGCAATAATTATAAGCAGTAATAAAATTGTTTTGTATTTATTTATATTTTTGGTCACCAAAATTTATTAACTGTATATACCTAAACTAATATTATGTCATTTAGCTTAAACCCTAAGTACACAAGCAATATTGAGCTGGAAAATGTTTCCGGCCAGAATTTCCTCATAGTAGCGCTCGAAGCAGCAAAAAAATTAAATTGGAATATTGCTCATATAAATGAAGCCGGTTTTACTGCATACGGCAAGCTTTCAGCAAGGTCTTCAGGAGAAGAAATCATTGTTACTATTGAAAATGATAATGCACATATTGAAAGCCGGTGCATTGGCAGCCAGATGCTTGACTGGAATGTGAACAAAAAAATGTTGAAAGGTTTATTACATCTTTTAATGAAATCCTGCATGTCGTTACGGATGAAGAAGTAACCCTGAAATGGGAAGCGCTGCAGCCTGCATTTGAGGCAAACAAAGAAGAAATATTTCAAAATGCAGAAGCTACAAAGGGAAGTTTTTTCAATTTATTTATACCGGTGAAGGGATATTTTGTTACTCCCCTTTTAATTGATATCAACATATTGATCTTTATTTTAATGGTGATATCCGGGGCAAATATTTTGCTTCCCGGCAATCAAGTTTTGATTAGCTGGGGTGCTAATTTCCGGCCCTTAACCTTAAGTGGCCAATGGTGGCGCGTTATAACAAACTGTTTTTTACACATTGGCATTTTGCATCTTTTATTAAACATGTATGCGTTGTTATATATAGGTTTATTATTAGAACCGCGGTTAGGCAGCCTTCGTTTTTTTACAGCTTATTTGCTCGCAGGCATTGCGGGCAGCGTAAACAGTTTATACTGGCATGAACTCACGATAAGTGCCGGCGCATCGGGCGCCATTTTCGGATTATACGGCGTATTTCTTGCCATGCTTACTACTAACCTTATTGAAAAAACTGCACGCAAAGCATTACTGGCAAGCATCAGCGTATTTGTGTTCTACAACCTTGCCAATGGAATGAAGGGCGGAGTTGATAATGCAGCGCATATTGGCGGGTTGATATGCGGATTGCTAATCGGGTATGCTTATTATCCTGGCTTGAAAAAAACTGTTTCCCGCGTTTTTCAATACACAACATTAATTGCGCTTGCCGCTTTTGTATTAACAACTTCTTTTGTTGTTTGTTTTAATATCCCGAATGATATTGGCCGGTATGATGCCGGCATGAAAATATTCGCCGATAATGAGAAGAAAGCCCTGATGCTTTATAACAATGCGAATGCAAACACACCTGCGGATACGGTGAAAGCAATGGTTGCAAGTGGCATACATTATTGGAATGAAAATATAAAAATCATAAAAGACCTGGATAAATTTCAGTTGCCTGATGCCTTACATGAGCGCAATAAAATAATCCTTGATTATTGTAATCTCAGGTTGAGGTCTTATGAGTTAACAGGCAAAGCTATTTCAGAGAATACCCGTAATTACGATTCAATACTCCGCAGTTATGAAGATAGCCTGATGATAGACATCAATAAGCTTAAACAATAAATCAGCAACCCGTGCAAAGAAGGTGAAGCTGCAGAACTCTCCTAACGTTAGCCATTAGTACAACTGTCGGCCAGCGATAGTGCTCTGACGGGAAAATGAAACTTTTTTAGATGGAGGTGGAACCCGGTTTAAAATTTCTTAAAAAAAATTATAAGAATCCGGATTTTTTATTATTACTTTGTAATTCAAAGTACTTTTTAATATTTGAATATTATGAAAAAGCGGATCAGCCAAAAACTAAAATGGGGCAAATTACTTCCGGTCTTAAGTATATCCTTAGGAATTATACTGATGATTTATATGATTAAAGTTGAAGATGAACCAGGCGCTTTGCCATTGCTTTTAATAATTATCGGGGCAATATGGCTGATCATAAATCAATATCAAGCTAAAAAGCAAACACAATAAAAACTGTTTGATGTTTTATCGGTTCATTACAAAATGAACTTGTTTGGATTTTGAAACAAGCCACGCAGATACATATTTTCTTAGCATAGGCAAGGGCAAACAGTGGCACAAGATTTTCATCGAAATAAAATACCAGGATTCACTTTGTACTTTATACTAAATACGTTTTCCTAAGTAATCGTCATGTTTCTATGCGGTTAAAATAAGTACAAACAACTTCATTGTTAAAACAAAAAAGTATGAAGGTTTCAAAAACAAAGTTTGTTACGGTCTTCCTCATTTTGGCATTTGCCTTTCAGTTTATCTCTAATTCAATTTTAGGCCGCGAAGTCCGGCTGTTTCCCGCAAACGGTGAGTGGTTCCCGGGCGCCGGATCGCCATTAGGCTGGAAAAGTGCCCTGGCCTCAATTATATATCCTTTAAAATTTGTTTTGATAGGGCCTTTATCGTTTTTGGCTAAAGACCCGGATCCGGCACCCCCGGTTTTGATTTTAGCCTTTGCCGTTTACTGGACAGCGATGGCATTAGTTGTACATTATCTTATCAGTAAAATATTTATTCGAGAAAAAAAGAATCAATAGTAGCAGCATATTCCTTTATCAGTTGTTTTGATGAATGGAGCGCTTCACCAAATACATTTAGCCTTATATCATCTAACCAGTTGCCATGAGCAGAATTGAGGAAATATACTATGAAGCAAAGTCTGACAAATGGTTTCAGGGATTTGCTGTTTTTTGCCGCATCGCGCTGGCAGCAAGCTTTCTTCCTGCCGGCTTCGTTAAAATTATGGGTGAACGGTTTGCTGCAGGCTTGCCATCCAACAATCCTTTGGGGCATTATTTCGATGCCTTATATCTTACGGGATATTATTATACATTCATTGGGGTTGTTCAAATTATAACAGCTATATTATTACTCATTCCACGCACTTCTCTTCTTGGCGCACTGATGTATTTTCCCATAATCATCAATATTTGTGTGCTCACTTATGCTACCCGTTTCGACGGTACCCGGCTAAACACAATGATGGCATTAGCAAGTTTGTTTTTATTAATTTGGGATTATGACCGCTTAAAACACATTTTGCCATTTAAGCAATCCAAAGCAAATCCTCCTGTATTGAAAAACCCCTTGGGTAAGCGACTCCGGATTATATTTTTTGGAAGCTGCTTTGCAGTGTTAGCCTTTATCATTATCGGTACTTTTTATTTATATGAAATAGTGCCGGGCAATTCTGAAGAAGCGTGCAGAAATCAATGTATTTCCAGCAAAAACCCCGCAGCTTGCGAGGAGTTTTGTGATTGCATTTATAGCGAAGGCCAGCCTTTAGATAGTTGCCTGGCGAATTTTAATAAGGCAAAAAATGTTCGCAGGCATGATGTGAAACAACCGCCTTCAATCTTTCTCCTCATCTTCTTTTCTCTATCAGGTTTTTAGACTAAAGCAATTTTGCTGCAGCTTTATCTGCATATACCGCGAAGCCCGGATGCTCTCTTATTAAAGTGGCAGGAATGCTTTCTGTTGGCGCATGCTGCAACGCATCCTTTAAAATGGCTGCTTTCTTGTCGCCATTCACTATTAAGAATAAATGTTTTGCCTCCATTAAAGTGGCAAGCCCAAGTGTAATGCCTTTTGTAAGCGTTTGTGGTTTGGAGAAATATTTTTGCCCAACTGTTTTTGTTGTTGCTGCAATATCAGAAACGTGTGAACGAAGTAATGGTGATGTGCCTGGTTCATTTAAACCTATATGGCCATTCATGCCAAGGCCAAGAATAGCTACATCTATCCCTTTTTGTTGTCCGATAAAATTTTCGATGCGGCTGCATTCTCTTAATGCATCATTTGTTTTGCCATCGAAGCAGCAAATCATTTCTTCTTTCACATGCAACGGATGAAATAGATCCCCGTTCAGCATATACCTGCAACTGCCTTCATCATTGGCATCAAGGCCTATCCATTCATCCAAACCCAAAAAATACCAGTTTGAAATATTAATGAATGAAGCATTGCTTTTATCTGCTAATTCTTTATACAAGCCTTTCGGTGAATCTCCCGAAGCTGCAACAAATAATGGCTGCGATAATGGTCGCATAATATTTATAACATCATCTGCAGCACGTTTTGACATGGCTTCATAAGTATCATCTATAAAAATTTTCATAAGCTTTTTATATTGTTCCTAAAAATCAGCGCAAAAAATGGATCACAACTTTAACTCGCCCCAGCCTTTTCTGTATTCTCTTTTTACAAATTGATTGGCTGCTTCAAAATTAGTGATGCGCATGTTTTCGCCATCCCATTTATAGGTGATGTAACGGCCGGGGGTTATAAAATCAGTTACTTCGCCATACACAGAATCTTTTCTTTTTATTTGCTGGCGAAGGTTAAAACTCCGTAGCAATAAATTCCCCATCAGCACGGTTTCCGTTAATGGGCCTGCATAACCTTCAAACGGCGAGTCAACCTCCATATTGCCATAGCCTGCAATGCAGGCATCAACCCATTGCCACCAATGGCCATCCATGTCACCTTCAATACGCGGATATTTTTTGGGAATATTTATCTCTTTGTTTAATGACAACGGTAATAAACGCGGATGGCTGCCGCCCCAGCCACAGGATACTTTTCCTTTTGTGCCAATGAATAAGCTGCCGCCTTCAAAATCATTTTCCTGCGGTATATCAGCCAGTGCTTCGTTCATATTTACATCCGGATCCAGTTCGTCCGGGCGGTCGGGCACAATGCCGCCATCCATCCAATACAGCAATAATTCTTTGCCGTTTTTCATGGTAAATTTATAGCGCAAAGAACTTGATGGCGGAATGCTCTCTGCAAAATCCGCTTCTTTAAAAATACCTGAATAAACGGTTGTTGCGCTGCCTGTTATTTCAGTTGGATAACCAAGCTCCAGTAATTTAAATGCAGGACCAATAATGTGACAGGCCATATCGCCCAAAGCGCCGGTGCCGAAACGCCACCAGCCACGCCAGTTAAACGGAACAAGGTTGTCGATATAATTTGTCGTTTGCGCAGTGCCCAGCCATAAATCCCAATCCAGTTCTTTCGGAATTACGGCAGCTTGTTTTGGCCAGGGAATACCCTGCGGCCACACAGGCCTGTTTGTCCAGTTATATACTTTTTCAATATCGCCAATTACTCCGGCTTCAAACCATTCACGCATCGTTCTGATGCCTTCACAACTTGCACCCTGGTCGCCCATTTGTGTAACCACTTTATATTTTGCTGCGGCCTGTGTAAGAATGCGGGCTTCATAAATATCATGCGTTAAAGGTTTCTGCAAATACAAATGCTTGTTCAATTGCATCGCACTTAAACCAACGATGGCATGGTTATGATCGGGAATGGCAACCGTAACGGCATCAAAATTTTTGCTCTCTTTATGAAACATTTCGCGCCAGTCTTTATAAAAGCCGGCCTTTGGATATTGCTTGCGGCGTGGCGCTGCCTGGCGGTCATCTACATCACATAAAAAAGCAATCTCTGCGTTCTTATGTGGCGATGTTGCAAAATGCGTTATGTCGCTCTCTGCTTCACCGCCACAACCCACAGCGGCAATGTATAATTTATCGCTTGGCGCTACATAACCTTTGCCCAATACATGACGTGGCACGATATAAAAACTGGTGGCGGCCAATGCAGAATTCTTTATAAAACTTTTGCGGCTGAGTTTCTTATTGAAAGATGTTTCATTATTGTTTTCCATGATAACAATTTTTAGCTAATAGCATTAGCCATTAGCTGTTAGCTTTATAGTTGTTTGATCTTAATATTCCGGAACCATATCTTTCCATTCTCTGTTCCCTGGAATGCGATGCGGCCTTTGCGGAATGTGCCAAAGCCGGGCATATCTTTAAACTTAACGGCTGCAATCAATTCTTTCCAATGATCATCCCACATTGTTGCATCTACCACTTTATGCCCTTCTTCAAAAAGCTGCAGGTGGCCGTTATTGGCTATTATTTCGTATTGATACCATTTGCCGGATGCGCCCACATATTCGGAATCTACAGGATATAAATCGTACAATGTGCCCATCCTGTTCATTTTTGATAAATGATCGGGGCCGCAAACCACATCATCAATCTGCATTTCCGGCCCGGTCTCCCAGGTGTTTTGATATGTTGGATCTTCATGCACATAAAACAATACGCCGCTGTTGGCGCAGGTATCTGTTTTAAATTCAAGCTTCAGGTCGAAGTTTTCAAATTCTTCATCAGAGGTGAGGTCGGCATAATCTTCATAAACGCTGTTGGAATCTTTATTCAGGTAAATAGCGCCGTCTTCCACCTGCCATGATTTGCCGGGTTGTTTTTGCAGGTAAGAATGCCAGCCCGTTAAATCTTTTCCATTAAATAATGATTTCCAGCCGTCTTTTTGTTCCTGTTCTGTAAGTATATTTTGATCCTGGTCTTTTGCGCCGTTGCATGCGATGTAAAGAATAATTACGAGAAAACCTGCAGCAATTGTTTTAATATTCATAACAAGCAATTAAGAGAAGTGAAGTTATTGTGATAAACGAATGTAAAGAATTTTGAATTGGGCTTCCGTATGCATTAGAAACATAAGTTTACTTAGAGTGGGTGTATAAATTTAAATCCCGGCCACAGGCCGGGATTATGAAGTTGTACGGGCAGGCTTTTGTCCATGTTATTCTTTATAAAAGAATTGATGCACTATTTTATCCAGTAAGGTTTTTTCACGTTGGCTCTTTCCACCAATTCACTTACAGGCATGGAGATCATTCTGCCAATTGGTTGCATGCCTCTGTAAGTAATAACTTTTATTTGTGTTGCTTCTTTTGGGATGGTTAATGGCTGTGTGTATTTAGGATAAAACCTGTCGGGATAGGAATTATCAAAGCTGTAATAAATATCCAGGCCATTTACTTCATTTTTTAATGCTACCGTAAAGGAAGTATCACTGGTTTTATTTACAATAAATTCAGGATCGTACATACTGGGCGCATATTTCACTTCTGCCACGTTAAAGCGTTTAAATTGCGCTTCCACACGGCGCACAAAATCATCCCAGTTCTTGCTTTCATTTGGCGACCAGGTATCTTCGGCAACAGCAAATGCACGCGGCCATGTCATGTATTCAACCTGGCGGTAATTATAAATTTGCTCAGTCCATAAATTTCCCTGTGCGCCCAGCACATATTTCTGCTCACTGGCGGTTAAACCGGCCGGCATTGGATTAAAGCTGTACACTTTGTTTAAGCGCAACGAGGCATATACATGCGGCTCCATAATACGGTCGCTTTGCATATAATCCAGATAAACAAATTCCGTTGGGCTCATCACAACATTATGGCCCATTTTTGCAGCGGCCACACCGCCATTGGGCACAGGCTGACCGTTTGCTGGCGCATTGCCGTCATGTGCACCGCGCCAGCTCATTACAGCAGCGTTGGGCGCAAGGCCACCCTCCAGTATTTCATCCCAGCCCATGAACCTTTTGCCCTTTGATTCAACAATTTTTTCAAGCCTCTTGCTGAAGTAGCTCTGCACTTCTTCCATTGTTTTTAAATTCTCTTTCTGCATTAAAGCTTTAATGGCATCGCTGCTTTCCCAGAAAGTTTTAAAGGTTTCATCGCCGCCCATGTGAATATATTCGAATGGAAATAATTGTGCTATTTCGCCTACCACCTTATCAAGAAATTCATAAACGTTTTCATTGGCGGGGCAAAGGTTATCATCATAAATAGCCGTGTGCGTGTCCCAGTCTTTTATAGATTCGCCGGATGTAACACCAATATTCTTAACACCACCGGAACAGGAGAGTTCGGGATAGGCTGCAATAGCCGCCATGCTGTGGCCGGGCACATCCACTTCCGGCAAAATATTTACAAATCTTTCTTTGGCATATTGCACCACTTCCTTAATATCATCCTGCGTATAAAAGCCGCCATTGTTTCTTGGCTCATCCGGCGTTGGCGCTGCGAATGTGCCGAACTGGCCAACACGGTAAACGCTCCAGGCGCCTACTTCCGTTAGCTTGGGCAGGCTTTTAATTTCAATGCGCCAGCCTTCATCATCCGTTAAATGCCAGTGCAGCAAATTGAGTTTGTACTTAGCCATCTGGTCTATATAGGCCTTCACTTCATTTTTGGTAAAGAAATGGCGCGAAACATCAAGCATTAAACCTCTCCATCCAAAACGCGGGTAATCTGTTATTTCAACGCAGGGCGCTTTCCATTCAGCTTTGTTCACCAGAAGGCTGTCTTCAATCTCCGCAGGAAATAGCTGCAGCAATGTTTGCACACCATAAAATAATCCTGCCGGTTTATTGGCTTTAATAAGAATGGTTTTAGGTGTAACGGAAAGATGATAGCCTTCGCTGTCGAGTTTTTTATCTTCTATTTTATTCAACTCAAGTTTGATGACCGCAGTTGCCGCATTTTCCGTAAGCGAAACTTTGTAACCCGTGGGGATGGAAAGCCTTTGCTGCAGTTGCACAGCCGCCTGTTTAAGCGCTGTTGTTTTTGCAATATTAATGGTTACATTTTGAGGCAGCACAAAGTAGCCTGATGTTTTTGTAACCTTTACCGGTTGAGGCACAATGGCAATATCAGCATCAGTTTGGGCAAAAACAATAAAGCAGGCAAAAATGGAAGTGATGAATAAAACTATTTTTTTCATTTTGGAAGAAATTGTATGCGTTAAAAATAGGGCTTAACAATTATTTAGCCCTGAGAATTTTTTTTGGTTATTGATAATGGTTTTTTGTTAATGTAACAGGCGAACGCTATACCGGATCATCCTTTGTTCCCGGTTTACTCCGGATAAATTTATTTAATAGATAGTAATTTGATTAATTAAAGTTGGTTGCTAAAACTTTTCAATTAATATTTGTAGTCAAAATATTCTATTATGAATTTTCCGGCAGAATTGAAATATACCAAAGACCATGAATGGATTAAAATAATTGACGATAAAACTGCATTAATTGGCATTACAAATTATGCGCAAGGCGAACTGGGGGATATTGTTTTTGTAGATGTGCCCACTGTGGGTAAAACCCTCAATGCCGAAGATGTTTTTGGCACCGTTGAAGCAGTGAAAACTGTAAGCGATTTATTCCTTCCCGTTGAAGGTAAGATACTTGAAGTAAACAGCGCGCTGGGCAATAATCCCGAGCTTGTAAATTCAGATCCTTACGGCGAAGGCTGGATGGTTAAAATAGAAATGAATAACGCTGCGGATCTGGATAATTTATTAAGCGCCGAAGCTTATGAACAATTGGTTAGCTAATTTTTGATTTGAACTTATAATTAAAACAGCAAATAAGAATATGTAAAAGGGCCGTAGTAATGCGGCCCTTTTTATTATATTTTTGCGCGCAAATGAGGCTAAAACGAATCTTATTTATACCGGCCATTGGCTGGTTTATCATTGCAAGCATTTTATTCTTTCTTCCCGGGGAAGATATTCCTGAAGTAAGTTTTTTAGATTTAATATATTTTGATAAATGGGTGCATATAGGCCTTTTTGCGGGTCTTGTTTTTTTATCGGCCCTGCCATTTATAAAAGCGGGGAAATGCACAAGAGGATTGTTGATTAAAATCAGCATTCTTTTTGTCCTGTATGGAGTGGGTGTTGAATTTATTCAAAAATTTCTTAATGAAGGAAGATCTTTTGATTATACAGATATGATTGCAGATGCTGCGGGATGTATTATCGGGAGTATATTTTCTAAGTGGATAGGAAGGAAAATTGCGGAAAAAAATAAGCCCCTGTAGAAACAGGGGCCGCAACCAAAACTAACTGCTTATGAGAAAATTGACTACTTACGTTTTAATAAGTAAATATCTTCAAACTCAATGCCAAAAAATTTTTCCTGAATGTTAAAAGAACTACTTAGCGGCATCTTCGTTGTCATTTCAATTTGATAGAACAAATATCACTATAAATTTGAAACACAAGTGTTAAGATACTGAAAACTTAAAGATGGATGCAAAAAAAAATCTCATTAAACCTGTTGCCTTCTGAAGCCGCAAAGCCTTACATTATAAAGGATTATATAGCAAAAGCGCTGGCAATTAATGATGCATCTGTAACTGGTTATAATATAGTTAAACAAAGTATTGATGCCCGGAGCAAACAACCCTTAATTAATCTTACACTTAATATATTTATTGACGAGCCTTATAGAAGCTTTGAAATAAGCAACGTAGTTTTTCAAGATGTTGTAAAAGCAAAAAATAAAGTATTGATTATTGGCGCAGGGCCTGCGGGTTTGTTTGCAGCGCTTAAATTAATTGAAAATGGTATTAAGCCTGTTCTTCTTGAGCGGGGCAAAGATGTAAGGGCAAGGCGAAGGGATCTTGCCCTGCTGAATAAAGAAGGACTAATTAATGAAGAAAGCAATTATTGTTTTGGCGAAGGCGGCGCAGGCACTTACAGTGATGGCAAGCTATACACACGCAGCAATAAACGCGGCAGCATACAACGCATATTGAATCTCTTTGTTCAGTTTGGCGCTGAAGAAAAGATACTATATCAGTCGCATCCGCATATTGGCACCAATAAACTTCCGCATATTATAACCGCCATGCGAAAACAGATTCTTGACAGCGGCGGTGAATTTCTATTTCAAAAAAAATTAATAGATTTTAAAATTGAAGGCAACCGTTTTTATTCTGCCACAACTGCAGATGGCGATGCGTTTAAAGCCGAACACATAATATTGGCAACAGGCCATTCGGCAAGGGATATATTTTTATTACTTCATCATAAAAATATACAGATCGAATCAAAACCTTTTGCATTGGGCGTAAGAGTAGAGCATCCGCAAACAATCATCGATTCAATACAATATCACTGCACGCACCGCGGGGAATATTTGCCGCCCGCATCATACAGCATTGTACAGCAGGTAAATGGCAGAGGGGTATTTAGTTTTTGCATGTGTCCCGGTGGCATTATTGCGCCTGCGTCTACAAATGCAGGAGAGTTGGTTGTGAATGGGTGGAGCCCGAGCAAACGTAATAACCCTTATGCTAACAGTGGTATTGTAGTTCAGGTAGAAGAAAAAGATTTGCTGAATTATAAAGAGTATCATCGGCCTTTAAAAACAATCCCGCCATCATTGCTTGCTATGTATTTTCAGCAGTCTGTTGAGCAAAAAGCATATATAGCCGGCGGCGGAAAATTTGTTGCGCCGGCACAACGGATGGTTGATTTTTCCAATAATAAAATATCTGGCGATTTGCCGGGCTGCAGTTATTTACCGGGCATTGCAAGTGCCTCTTTAAAAGAACTGCTGCCGTCTTTCATACATAAATCATTGCAACAGGCATTTAAAGAGTTTGATAAAAAAATGCGCGGTTATTTTACGAATGAAGCAGTGGTGGTAGCTACAGAAAGCCGCACATCTTCGCCTGTGCGCATTCCGCGTAATGAAAAAACATTAAGCCATCCGCAGTTGGAGAATTTGTATCCATGCGGCGAAGGTGCCGGTTATGCGGGCGGTATTGTAAGTGCCGCAATGGATGGGGAACGGGTGGCCGAAGCCATCATTCAAAAGATAAATTCAGCCGTTCAACACAAATAAATGCTGTAAAGGATAAAACCTGTTTTGTTTTGCGCTAAAATGAGATAAGAAAGAAAGGGACTATTAGCCGCCTCAATTAATTTACAGTTACATTTGAAAACGAAAATTCAATCTTGCATGAACATTCTCGAACTCCATCATTTAAAAAAATATTTTGCCACGCAAAAGGCTGTTGACGATATAAGCCTGGAAATAGAACAAGGCAGCATTTTTGGTTTGCTTGGCCCGAACGGAGCAGGCAAAACAACGCTGCTGCGTATGATAACCGGCATCTTTTATCCCGATGAAGGCGAAGTTATTTTAGATGGAAAGAAATTTAACCCGCTTACAGATATTATTAAAATAGGATACATGCCTGAAGAGCGGGGCCTTTACAAAAAAATGAAGATAGGCGACCAGGCGCTGTATCTCGCCCAGTTAAAAGGGTTAAGCAGAAGCGATGCTGTTCAGAAAATAAAATACTGGTTTGAGAAACTTGAAATGCAAAGTTGGTGGAATAAAAAAGTGGAAGATTTGAGTAAAGGCATGAGCCAGAAACTGCAGTTTGTTACCACCGTTTTGCATGAGCCCAAACTCATTATCCTTGATGAGCCTTTCAGCGGGCTTGACCCCTTAAATGCCAATCTTATTAAAGATGAAATTTATGGGCTTGCACAAAAAGGAAGCACCATTATTTTCAGCACGCACAGAATGGAACAGGTGGAAGAAATATGCGATCATATTGTGCTTGTAAATCTTGGCAGAAAAGTACTGGATGGATCGGTGCAGGAAATAAAACACAGGTTTAAAGAACATAAGTTTAATGTGCAGTTAAGCAGCGTGCCTTCCATTATATTGGAAAACCCCGCTTTTCACGTTGCAGAAGAAAAGGCCAATAGATATGTTGTACGTATAAATGATGGATATAAAAGCAATGATGTGCTGAAATATTTTATAGAGAAAGATTTAAATGTTGAAGGCTTTAATGAAATATTGCCTTCGCTCAACGATATATTTATAAAACTTGTTGAGGATACCAAAGCAACTACCCGTTCTTTTCAAAAAATGGAAGCATAAACTAATAATGAATTGATTGTATGAAACGCCCATGTAAAATTTTTCACGCCAAGGGAAATGTACACCAGGTTGTTTCGTGATACCATTGAAAAAACAAATATGTACGAATGAACAAGATAGCCTTAATTGCACGCCGTGAATTTTTAACCCGCGTTCAAAAGAAAACATTTTTACTTACCACTATTTTATTGCCTTTATTGTTTTTCGGCTTTTATGCCATGATTATTTATTTTTCAGTAAACAGCGATGAAAAATATAACATAGCCGTAGCCGATGAAGCCAATGTTTTTAATAATAAACTGGAAGGCGATGAAAATATCAGCTTCAGTTTTGTAAAGGGTGAAGATGAGCAATCTTTAAAGCAGGACATAGAAAAAGGCAAGTATGAAGGTTATGCCATCATTCCGGCCAATGCAAATATTCTTGATAAGATAAACATATCAATTGTTACGCAAAAATCTGTGGGTTTAATGTCGCGTGGAAAAATTGAAGACAAGCTGAATGGTGCGCTGGAACAGCAACGTTTGCTTGCATTGAATATTTCCCCTGCACAATTGGACAGCGCTAAAAAAGAAGGCAACATACAGTTTTCAACCGTTGAAGGTAAAAACGATTCGGGTGAAGAAGTTGGAATGAGCTATGCCATTGGGTATGTTTCCGGCTTCCTTATTTATATAGTATTATTTATTTACGGCGCCATGGTTATGCGTGGCGTAATGGAAGAAAAGGTAAATCGCATTGCAGAAGTAATTGTAAGCAGTGTAAAGCCTTTCCAGTTAATGATGGGCAAAATATTAGGCATCGGCGCCGTGGGCCTTGTGCAATTTATCATCTGGATTATTTTAATGACAAGCCTTAACTTCCTTTTGCCATTAATATTTCCGCAACTGGCAGCGCAAATGCATAATTCGAATATGCAAAACGGTGCTATGCAGGCGGCCGACACGTTAAAAAATTCGGGGTTGATAGGTAACGTAAATATCAATATACCTTTAATACTGGGCTGTTTTATATTTTATTTCATTGGTGGCTACCTGTTATATTCATCGCTGTTTGCCTGCGTGGGCAGCGCGGTGAACGAAGACCCGCAGGATGCACAGAGCCTTATGCTGCCCATCACCATGCCTATCATTTTTGGTATTGTTATTATGACAAAAGCCGTGAATGAGCCAACCAGCAGCCTTGCTGTATTTGGCAGTTTGTTCCCATTATTTTCACCCATTGTAATGATGGCAAGAATAGCACATGGCGTGGGCGATGTGGTGCCTCTGTGGCAATTGCTTACCAGCATGGGCCTGCTTATATTCGGGTTTATTTTTACAACATGGTTTGCCGGCAAAGTTTACCGTACAGGCATTTTAATGTATGGAAAAAAACCATCCTGGAAAGAAATGTGGAAATGGGCTTTCAGACGATATTAAGATTATAAATTAAATGCCGTGCACGGTTGTCTTCAATGGCAATTATCATCTTGCAATATGATCTCTAAAATTCTTTGCAACAAAAGATATATAACCTTTATTTGCAGGCCATAATATTTCTATCCGCTTGAAATATAACTAACCATAGTAAAATAAATTTACTGAATATGAAACACAGAATCAATGCGCTTATTATTGCTTTACTGCTTTGCCTTAATGGGGCTTTTGCGCAAACATTAAAAGATGTTTTTACAAACAGTGAAACACCTGTTTTTTATCTTGGTATCGATTTTACACAAACCAAATTAATAGATGATGCTACCGCAAACGAAATGGATATCCGCGACCGCCAGTATGATGCCATCAACGATGTGATTGTGGCCGAGCCCAAAAAATATGATCTTGCCGGCGCTTTCCATAAAAGCGAGGTAGATCACGATTTAGGTTATGTTGCTAAAAAGAATGAAAAGGCAAATGCTGAAGCCATCAAATCAACCAATACCTCCGATTTTCACAGGTTCAAAGAAGATGATGTGGCAAAAATTGTAAGCAGTTACGATTTTGGCGATAAAGGGGGTATAGGCCTGCTATTTGTTACTGAAGCTTTAAGCAAATCAAAAAAAGCAGCGGCTGTGTGGGTTACGTTGCTGGATATGAAAACAAGAAAAGTATTGATGACAGAACGCATGGAAGGCTCTGTGGGAAGGTTTGGCGGCTTTGGATTCCGTAATTATTGGGCTTCTCCTTTTAAAGATATAATTGATGCAATTGAAAAGAAGAAGTACAGCGAATGGAAATCAAAATATGGGAATTAGTTTTTTGCTGTAAACATTTAAAAACTGTTACCCCGGCTTAAATGCAACACAGTATAAAACCGGGAAAAGATCATGAGTAATTTACTTTTAGAAAAGATAGAAGTGAACGTGCGTTTTAATGAAGCAGATCCGTTGGGTATGGTTTGGCACGGTCATTATATACGCTATTTTGAAGATGGGAGAGAAGCTTTTGGAAGTAAGTATGGCATAGGGTATCTGGATTTTTATAATCATGGCTACATTGTTCCCGTAGTGAATGTGCAATGTGATTATAAGCGTTCGCTGCGTTATGGAGAAAAGGTGCTAATTGAAACGGAATATGAACCTTGTGAAGCGGCCAAACTTTTATTTCATTATCGTTTGTATAATGCCAAAACAAATCATATCGTGGCTGTGGGCAGCTCAGTGCAGGTTTTCCTTGACAGGGATAAACATGCGCTGCAACTAACCAACCCGGTTTTTTTTGAAGAATGGAAAAAGAAATGGCATCAATAGAACCTCTTTCTTTGCACATAATATTTTTTTGCGGCAAACTTTTTTTCAATTAAAAAGATACGTATTCTTACACCTTACTTGCCAGGATATAAATAACAGAATTTATAAATGCAATTTTTTTCAACTGACACCAAAACGGCCTTAGAGTCAAAACATTTAGCACAGTTTATTGCTTTTGGTCCTGTGGTTTTCCAGGTGGCAAAAGCGTTGCGGGATTTTGATATATTAAAAGAAATTGAAGACAGCGGCGCTGCGGGTTTATCGCTCGAAGCCATTGTTGAAAAAGTAAGGTTGCCACATTACGGCGTTCGCGTTTTACTTGAATCTGGTTTAGGCATAGGGTTGGTTATTTTTAATAACGGTACTTATAAAATAACCAAAACAGGCTATTTTATTTTGCACGATCCGCTTACCAATGTGAACATGAATTTTATTCATGATGTTAATTACAAAGGCCTTTTTCACCTGGAAGAAAGCATTAAAACCGGCAAGCCCGAAGGGCTTAAAGAATTAGGCGGCTGGCCAACCATTTACGAAGGCTTGTCACAACTTCCGTCGCATGTACAAAAGAGCTGGTTTGGCTTCGATCATTTTTTTTCAGATACAGCTTTTCCAAAAGTATTGCCGCATGTATACGATAATAATCCTATAAAAAACATGCTTGAAATTGGCGGCTACACCGGCAAATGGGCCATAGCGAGTACAACCTATAATAAAGATGTGCATATTACAATTATGGATTTGCCGCAGCAGTTGAGCGTGGCCAAAAGCAGGTTGGAATCGTTGGGTTTAACTGGCAGGGTTTCTTTTCATCCTGTAAATATCCTGGATGAAACCCAGGCTTTTCCAAAAGGTTTTGATGCCATCTGGATGAGCCAGTTTCTCGATTGTTTTTCCGAGGATGAAATTGTATCCATACTTAAAAGATGTTATGCGGCTTTAGACGGGAATGGTTTTGTATATATTCTTGAAGCGTTTTGGGATGTACAACGTTTTGAAACGGCCGCATTCTGCCTGCAGCAAACATCTATTTATTTTACGGCGCTTGCAAATGGCAACAGCCAGATGTATCATTCGGAAGTATTTAAGAACTGCATTTACAAAGCAGGATTTGAGATTGTGCAGGAAACAAATAATATAGGCCTGAGCCATACATTATTAAAGTGCAGGAAAGTTGCCTGAACCAATTGCAAGATTATAAGATTTTTTGAATACAATAAATGAGCTTAACCACACAAATTGTTTTATTCCCATCGGAACTTAATATAATATTATGAACACAGAACAGGTAGATGTATTGGTAATTGGCGCCGGCCCCGCCGGAACGGTAGCCGCTTCTATAATAAACAAAGCGGGTTATAAAGTAAAGATTGTTGAGAAAATGAAATTCCCGCGTTTTGTAATTGGCGAAAGCTTATTGCCGCGCTGCATGGAAGCCCTGGAAGAAGCAGGTTTTCTTGAAGCCGTAAAAGCAAAAGGTTTCCAGGATAAAGGGGGCGCCAAATTCGTGAAGAATGGCAAAATCTGCGATTATTCTTTTGATGATCAATATACCAAAGGCTGGACATGGACCTGGCAGGCGCCGCGTGCCGACTTTGATAAAGTACTGGCTGATGAAGTAGAGAAAATGGGTGTGCCCGTTTCGTATGAAACCACCGTTATGGCCATAGAATTTAATGGTTCAGACTCCACTACAACTGTCGAATATGCCAACGGTGAAAAGGCGCAGATTAAAGCCAGGTTTATTGTTGATGGCAGCGGTTATGGCAGGGTAATCCCGCGTTTATTCAAACTCGATAAACCCTCGAACCTTGAAACCCGCAAAGCAATGTTTGCACACGTTACAGATGAAATGCGTGCCATGGCCGATGAGCCTAACCGCATTACCATTATCGTGCATGAGTTTGGCGTATGGATTTGGGTAATACCTTTTTCAAACGGCAATACTTCTATAGGTTTTGTTGGCAGCCCTGAATTTTTTAAAAAATTCGAAGGCAGCAATGAAGAG
The DNA here is from genome assembly GCA_023391315.1 of Bacteroidota bacterium. Lineage (GTDB taxonomy): Bacteria > Bacteroidota > Bacteroidia > Chitinophagales > Chitinophagaceae > Parafilimonas. The sequence goes on from JAEWBD010000413.1 coordinate 24,005, forward strand.
CAGTTTCGGGCACACATTGCATCCCAGCCATACCTGAGTGAACGTTTTAAAGATGCAAAACTAATCTTTGAACCAAGGGTTTTGGAAGCCTGGTCAAGCACCACGGAAAAGTTTTATGGCGAAGGCTTTGTGCTTACCGGTAATGTAACGGAGTTCCTGGATCCTGTTTTTTCATCAGGTGTTACGCTGGCTACGGTTTCGAGCCAGAAAGCGGCAAAGCTTGTTATAAAGAAACTAAAGGGTGAAGATGCGGATTGGGAAGAAGATTATACCAAACCCATGATGCAGGGCGTAAATACATTCCGCAGTTATGTAATGCGCTGGTATGACGGCACACTGGATACCATTTTCTTTGCCGATAACCAGGACCCGCTTATTAAAAGCATGATCTGTTCAGTGCTGGCAGGTTATGTTTGGGACCTTGATAATCCCTATGTAAAAGATCATGATACAGCATTAAAGAAATTGGCGAACACCATCACGGTGAGGGATATGTTTAAGAATAAAGAATAGTGCCTGAGGGCTTTGATTTATTGGCATAGCAATCATTACCGTTTGCTATGCCAATAAGAACCTGGAGGAAAAAATAAGATCTCAGCTAGGCAATCATCACAGTATAATTAGCAAGAGAAAAATCTTTCAGGTCAATATAGCATTGCTCGCGTTCCACAAACATTTCTACGAGCATAACATCTTTGCCAAATCCTAAAATTATAATAAGCGTTTTGGCTACTCCATACCATGAATCGCCAAAAGTGAAATTATCTGCTTTAAAAGATAAAGTATTAAATGGGCTTATGTGGGTTTTAATTTTATAGGTTACATCATCGGGACCGTATGTAGCCCCAAGAACAGACAATCTTTGCTCATGCACAGGTGTTTGCCTGGGCGCTAAATTTGATTTTTCAAACTCTTTAATACCAACAGTTAAGACTTCGCTTTCCCTTGCAGCCGCTATGAACAGCGGGCCATCATCATAACTGTAAACCACCGTTATGGATTTCTTTTGACCCGGCCATCCGTCTTCACCTATTTCTTTATTATTAACAATGAAATTTAATGTTTGCGGATTACCATCACGAATTAACGCGGCTATCTTGTTTGTAACTACTTTAAGCCCATACACAGCAATGCGGATATGCATTTTCCCCTTGTTGTTTTGTGTTTGCATGGTAATATATTTATTATTAATGAATGAATTGCTTTCAGAAGATGTATCGGGTTATAACTATAATACTATATGTATTTATTATGCAGGCTGCAACATCGCACTGTATGCATAAAAAAATCCATTTTGATTGGATAATTCATGATGCAAGATTAGCAATAATTTTAATTCCTACCAAATTGGTAGGAATTAAAATTATAAACTTTTTGTGAAGAATATTATTTGCCTGCGGTATAGGTTATGCGCCAGATGCGGTTGCTTGTATCATCTGTAAGCAGCATTGAACCGTCTTTCAAAAACACAATTCCTACCGGCCGGCCATGTACTTTTTCTTTATTTAAATCAACAATAAACCCTGTAAGAAAATCTTCCGGCGGCCCTGCCGGTTTTCCGTTTTTAAAAGGAACAAATAATACTTTATAACCGGATAATTGCGAACGGTTCCAGGAACCATGCTGCGCTATAAAAGCACCTGTTTTATATTTTTCGGGAAAGTTACTTTTATTGCCAAATGCCAAACCCAACGAGGCCGTATGCGAGCCCAGTGAAACGTCGGGTACAATTACCTTCTTAACCAATATTTTAGCCGCTTCATCTTTCAGCCGCGGATCTATATGTGCGCCATAATAAAAATAAGGCCAGCCATAAAACCCATCTTCCTTCACGCTTGTAAGATAATCGGGCACGAGATCATCCCCTAATTCGTCCCGCTCGTTCACGGCAGTCCATAAAATGCCTGTTGCAGGTTCCCATGCCATACCAACAGGGTTGCGCAGGCCAGATGCATACACCCGCATGCCACTGCCATCTGTATTAATTTCCAAAATGTCTGCACGGTTTATTTCTTTATCCATGCCATTTTCTGCCACATTGCTTGATGAGCCCACGGCAATATAAATTTTAGTGCTGTCGGCATTTGTTATAATATTTCTGGTCCAGTGCCGGCCTTCGCCCGGCAGGTCAATGAGCTTTTCCGGCTTTGCTGTTATACGGGTTTCACCGGGGGTATAAGGAAAGCGGACCAACGCATCGGTATTGGCAACATACAGCCATTTGCCAAGCACGAGCATTCCGAAAGGCTTGTTTAAATTATCAATAAAAGTTTGCTTTAATTCTGGGATGCCATCTCCATCCGCATCCCGCAAAATGGTAATGCGGTTAGCGCTTTTGCCCAGGTTATCTGCTTTATTAGCGCCAATAATAACAGCGCCGATCTTCTTGAAAAAACCAACTTCGGTGTTGGCTTCCGTAACCAGCACATCGCCATTTGGCATTACATACATCCATCTGGGATTATAAAAACCTTCAGCATATAAACGCACCTTAAATCCTTCCGGCGCAATGGGCTTTTCATTTTCTTTCCAGCCAACCACATTACTGAAATTCATTTTTGATTTGGTAGCATAAGGTTCAGGCAAATCTTTTGCATAGCTCACAGGTCCTGCCGTTTTTTTGTTTGAGGCACAGGAAGCCAATAATATCAGCAACAAAATGGATAGTGGTGTCTTTATAAGTTTTATTGCCATGATCAACCTCTTACTGAAAGAAGATTAAAAATCATGCCGTGATTAGATGCAACGCTGCATTAATCTTTTAAAATTTAAAGACAATAAACTTAAAAAGGATTATTCTGCGTACCTGATTTTTATAACAAGCTTCTTATCGGGCTTGTTGCCGTTTGTAGTAATGCCCGGCCGGTGTGCTTCTCCGGGAAAAAAAAGAAAAAAGGTGCCGGGGAAAGCATCATAGAGTTTTCCGTCGCCGGAATAATTGGCTAAATCTTTTGAAGCATCATACGGCATTGTTACGGTGAGTTTTGAAACAGGTGTCATGCCGATTTTTTCTTCTCCGCTGATTACTGCCTGTAAATCTATATAGTTATGATGCGATTCCCATTTTGCATCGTCTAAATTTTTGGTAGGCGCTTCAGTTATCATAGCATAAACATTGTCGCCATCAATAGCGTACCTGCCTGCGCCTAATTTTTCGAGATCATTATTTTTCAAAAAGGCAAAAGCCTTGTCCCAATAAGATTGATTAAGCTGATATTGCCTTGCCAGTTCAGCCTTGTTTATTGTTTTATGTGGTTGAAGCGGGGCGCCGCCAAGCCAGTCTTTTTTGGCAAACCATGCATTTATTTGTTTGTCGGTTAATGCAGTTTGCTGAGCGTTTATATGCGAGCTTGTAAACATTAATGCAGTTGTTATAATTACTAAAAATGCTTTTTTCATGTGGCGAATCTTTTAAAATAAATTGAAGATACAAACTGCAGGGTAAAGTAACCAAATTGAGCAACCTCTTTATAAAATGACTCTTGTTATTATAATATAGGTGTAAAAATTTTCAACCGAAGTGGTAACATATAGCGGAATAAAACGTAATACCTGCGTACTGCTTAACTTTTAATTTATATCAATGCTTAAAAATTATCTGAAAGTTGCATTGCGCAACCTATGGAAAAATAAGGGCTTTTCGGCCATTAATATTATCGGGCTGGCATCGGGGCTGGCCGTTTGCTTATTGATCGTGCTATATGTGGTGGATGAATTAAGTTACGATAAATATTACCCCAATGCAGAGCGTATATACCGCATAGATGCCGATATATTTTTTAATAATACTTCAGCCATTTTTGCGGTATCGCCCGACCCGCTTGGCCCCGCTTTAAAAAGAGATTTTCCCGGAGTGGAAGAAATAACGAGGGTTGAGAACCAGGGCGGCATTCTTGTGAAAAAAGATAACCGCAACGTGCAGGATGATCACGCAGCCTTTGCAGACTCTACTTTTTTTAAAGTGTTCGCTTTGCCTATGGTTGCAGGCAACCCGTTAACTGCTTTACGCGATCCTAATTCAATTGTGATTGACGAAACCACGGCTAAAAAGTATTTCAATACAACAGATGTGCTGGGCAAAACTTTAATTGTTGACAACGATAATTATTGCAAAATAACCGGTGTAATAAAAGATATACCCAAGCAGTCGCATTTTCATTTTCATTTTATCCGCCCACGCGGAAAAGACAATCCAAGTTGGCTAAGCAATAATAGGTATAACTATGTGCTGGTAAGGCCTGGCGTAACAAAACAGCAATTGCAAAAAGATGTAGATGCTACCATCAATAATTATTTGGGTAAAGAACTGCAGAACCAGTTGCATGCCTCATTAAACGATCTTAAAAAAACCGGCGGCCATTTTAATTATTATGTAATGCCCGTGACAGATATTCATTTGCATTCAGATAAACAATATGAAATAGAGGCTAACGGCAACATCACTTATGTTTATATTTTTTCTGTTATCGCCATTTTTATTTTATTGATTGCCTGCGTAAACTTCATGAACCTTTCAACAGCGCGTTCTGCCAACCGTGCCAAAGAAGTAGGTATAAGAAAAGTGGCAGGTTCGCTGCGTACGCATCTTATCATACAGTTTTTAACGGAATCAATTTTAATATGCCTGTTTTCGCTGGTGCTTGCTATTACAATAGCTATGCTGTTAATGCCGCTGTTTAACCAGCTTGCCGGTAAGGAGATGAGCATCGGTACACTCTTCTCAACATGGTTGTTCCCTGTAATGCTGGGACTGGTTATTGTAGTGGGTTTTGTTGCCGGCAGCTATCCTGCATTTTATTTATCATCATTCCAGCCTATAGATGTATTAAAAGGAAAAATAGCAAAGGGGTTTAAGAGCAGTTGGTTGCGCAGCAGCCTCGTGGTTTTTCAATTCAGCATTTCCATTATACTTATCATTGGAACGATTGTAATTTATAACCAGCTTGATTTTATCCGCAGCCGCAAAATTGGTTATAACCGCGACCAGGTTTTTGTATTGCATAACGCCTGGTATCTTGATAAACAAATTCATTTATTCAGGAATGAGCTGTTGAATATTACAGGAATTGAAAATGCAAGCATTTCCGGTGACCTGCCCACCGGCAACAGCTTCAATACCGAAGGCTGGTTTCGTGATGCTGCAATGAATGCAAACAAGGCAGTAGTGTTAACCAATTTCTATATAGACGAAAATTACATACCAACACTTGGAATGGAGATAGCAAACGGCAGGAATTTTTCAAAAAATTTTCCTTCAGATTCCTCCGGTATTATTTTGAATGAAGCGGCTGTAAAAGTGCTTGGCCTGAAAGAACCGCTCAAGGAAACATTATACCGCCCGGATTTCAGCAATGATGTTATAGGCGCCGCCATCCCTTATCATATAGTGGGCGTTGTAAAAGATTTTAATTTCAGTTCCATGCACGATAATGTTGGCCCGCTTGTAATTCAGTTACGCGAAAATTGGGGCAGCATTGCCGTTCGTATTAAAACAAAGAATATCGCTTCGGTTATAAATACCATTGAGACGCGTTGGAACGCCGCCACAGCAGGCCAGCCTTTCAGCTATACTTTCATGGACGATGATTTTAATAAAGTTTATACAGCAGAACAGCAAACAGGTAAACTCTTTATAACGTTTGCTGTGTTTGCCATCTTCATTGGTTGCCTTGGCTTGTTTGGATTAGTTACATATGCGGCCGAACAACGTACCAGGGAAATTGGCGTGCGCAAGGTTTTGGGTGCAAGTGTAGGCGGCATAGTTACTATGCTATCGAAAGATTTTGCCAAACTTGTATTGATAGCCGCTGTTATTGCTTTTCCCCTGGCATGGTGGGCCATGCATACCTGGCTGCAAAGTTTTGCTTACAGAACAACGCTGAGCTGGTGGATATTTGTTGTTGCCGGCATGGCAGCTATTTTAATTGCATTAATAACGGTGAGTATACAGGCAATTAAAGCCGCGGTTGCTAACCCGGTTACAGCATTGCGAAGTGAATGAATAGCGTGAATGGTGAATCGTCAAACGTGAAAGGTTTAAATGGTTGCAATGAGTTGAAACGGCCTGATAAGTTGCATGTAGCATATCAATACCCGTCTTCATTATAACGAACTGCATTCACGTTTGACAATTCAAGAAATAAGCTCCATCGTCAAAGCGCTTAATCGTTCGCTTATAAAATCACAACTGTCCGATTCCGGACAATTTTAAATATAAATAACTCTTTAATGCATTGAGTATAAACTCATTTGCAACAATGGCACCGGGATTGATTGATAAAAGCTGAAATAATAAGTATTGTCCCGCCTTAACCGATAACAATATTTATTTATTCAACAATTCCGGTATGTTCAATAATTATTTGAAAACAGCCTGGCGAAATATCATTCGCAGTAAAGGCTTTTCTGTTATTAATATCATGGGTTTGGCATTGGGTTTAGCTTGCAGCTTAATGATAATGCTTTGGGTAAATGATGAGAAAAATGTAGATGCATTTCATAAAAACGGTAAATATTTATACCAGGTTTATGAACGCAGTTATTTTGATGGAAAAGTAGATGCCGGTTATCCCACACAGGGCCTCCTAGCTGAAGAGTTGAAGCGAACGGTTCCTGAAGTTCAGTATGCAAGCGGGTTTGAATATGTAGCGGCGCCGGGCAGCAGCAGCACGTTTGAAGCGGGAGAAAAAATAAAAAAATCAACCGGCATGTTTGCCGGTGAGGATTTTTTTAAAATGTTCAGCTATACTTTATTACAGGGCAATGCCGCAACAGCTTTAACGGAGCCTAACAGTATTGCCGTATCAAAAAATATGGCCGAATATTTTTTTGGCAATGCATCAAATGCCATCAATAAAATAATCCGCTTTGATAATAAGGAAGATTTAAAAATAACAGCTGTGTTCGATAATGTGCCTGCAAACTCATCACAACAATTTGATTTTTTAAGAACATGGGGCGATTTTGTAAAACAAAATGATTGGGTACACAACTGGGGCAATACAAGCCCGCAAACTTTTATTCAGTTAAAACCCGGCGCTGATGCAGCTAAGGTGCAGGTTAAGATCAAAGATTTTATTTATAACTACAGGGAAAAAGATAAAAGCTTTATAATGGAGCTGGCGTTGCAACCCTTCACTGAAAAATACCTGCATTCTAATTTTAAGGATGGTTACTTAGATGGTGGAAGAATTGAGTATGTAAACCTGTTCAGCCTGATTGCTGTTTTTATTTTGCTCATCGCCTGCATCAATTTTATGAACCTTGCTACGGCGCGTTCTGCAAAGCGGGCAAAAGAAGTGGGCGTAAGAAAAGTTGTTGGTGCATTGCGTTCCACATTAATTGCGCAGTTTGTTGGCGAAGCCATCATGCTTACTTTTATTTCCATCATTATTGCCATTGTATTAACGGGATTGAGTTTGCCTGCGTTTAACCAGCTTACCGGGAAGCAATTATCGCTGCCTTTTTATCAATCTTCTTTCTGGTTTATTATACTGTGTTTAATGGTGATTACAGGTTTTGTTGCCGGAAGTTACCCTGCACTGTTCCTGTCATCGTTAAAGCCAGTGCGTGTTTTAAAGGGCAGTTTGAAATTTAACTGGAGCGCCACTTTCTTTAGAAAAGCGCTGGTGGTTTTTCAGTTTGCCATGAGTGTGTTTTTGGTGATCGCAATGATCATTGTATATAAGCAGCTCAACTATATTCTAACAAAAAATCTTGGTTATGACCGCGATAATCTTGTGTACATTCCTATTGAAGGCGACCTTATAAAAAACTATGATCTCTTCAAACAAAAAGCCTTGTCCAACAATGCTATTGTAAATGTTTCCAAGATGCGCAATTCGCCCACTGCTATATCCCATCATTTTACCGGCGTTGAATGGCCGGGCAAAGACCCGAACTTAACCGTATCGTTTGCTGATGGTGTGGTTGGCTATGATTTTGTAAAAACAATGAACCTGCAAATGCAGGCTGGCCGCGACTTTTCAAAAGATTATGGCACCGATTCTGTTGCTTATTTATTGAATGAAACCGCTGTTCATAAAATTGGCTTGAAAGATATTGTGGGCAAAACCATCACTTGGGGCAATCATGAAGGGAAAGTAATTGGTGTAATGAAAGATTTTCATTTCAATTCCCTGCATGAAAATATCGAGCCTTTAATTATGCGCCTGGATGAGAACTGGAGTTGGGGAACAATTTTAGTGCGCATCAAAGCAGGCAAAACAAAGGAAGCCATTGCGCAGCTTCAGCAATTATATAAGCAACTTAATCCCGCATTTCCTTTCACTTATCGATTCTCCGATCTCGAATATGCCAAATTATATGAAAGTGAAGCGGTGGTAAGCAAGCTTGCCAATATTTTTGCCTTTCTGGCCATATTCATATCTTGTCTTGGTTTGTTTGGCCTGGCAACATTCACAGCAGAACAACGCACTAAAGAAATTGGTGTGCGTAAAGTGCTCGGCGCTTCTTCATCCAGCATTGTAAAATTATTATCGCTTAACTTTTTAAAACCGGTGGTGCTGGCATTCCTGCTTGCATTTCCCGCAGCCTGGTGGGCCATGAGCAGGTGGCTGCAGGATTATGCTTATAAGATCAATATTAACTGGTGGATGTTTGCTGTTGCCGGGTTGCTTACAATAAGCATTGCGTTAATAACCGTAAGTTATCAAAGCATAAAAGCCGCGTTGATAAATCCTGTGAAAAGTTTAAGAACGGAATAAAATAGCTAACAGCTAATGGTGAAAGCAATTAGCAAAAATGAAAACTTATGTTTAAAAATTACATCAAAACCGCGTGGCGGAATATGAGGAAGAATAAATTATTCTCCTTTATTAATATTCTTGGTTTATCAATAGGTATTGCAACCTGCTTTATTATTATGTTGTACGTACAGGATGAATTGAGTTATGATAAGTTTAATGCCAATGCCAACAACATTGTAAGGGTTGTTTTTAAAGCCGATATTAATGGCGGCAAAATAAATGAAAGCGTTACCATGCCGCCCGTGGCCGCTACCATGAAAAAAGACTTTCCGGAAGTACAGGATGCTGTAAGACTACTTCCCTGGGGCAATCCCAAAATTTTGTACAAAGACAAAGTTTTTAAAGATGATTTTTTGGCATTTGCCGATGCAAACGTGTTCAGCATTTTTACTTTGCCAATGATAAAGGGCAATGCCAAAACGGCTTTGCTGCATCCGCATAGCGTAGTAATGACGCAATCCGCGGCAAAGAAATATTTTGGAAATGAAGACGCAATAGGCAAAGTTATTACACTCACTATTGATAATAACCAGCCCTATACCGTTACCGGCATTATTAAAGATATTCCTGCCAATGCACATTTTCATTTTGATATGTTTACCGCTTTAACGGGTTTTGGCGATTACAATTCCGATA
>JAEWBD010000415.1 GCA_023391315.1 Bacteroidota bacterium
CCATCATACATGGCAGCAGTGCAATATAATACAGATGGCAGTCTTGATAACAGCTTTGGAGAGAATGGCATTGCAAAAATTATATTCAATGACACATCATCTCAGGCAAGCAACCTTCAGGTACAGGCTGATGGTAAATTAATTTTAACCGGGCGCGCCTACAACCTTTTACAGGATGGCACTACAGCTTCAGGTTTTGCTTTATGCCGCTTAAAAGCAAACGGAACAAATGATTCATCATTTGCAAATAACGGTAGGGAAGTCACTTCTTTTGGAGGCAAATATGCAGCCGCTAATGCCTCTATTTTGCAGCCGGATGGTAAAATTGTTTTGAGCGGTGATGGCTATCCCACCGACACCACGTATGAACTGCTGCTTGCCCGTTATAACAGCAGTGGAGGTACACCCATTGCCAAAAAGATACAGAAGCTGCTTAAGTGGTGGCGCAACCACAATAACAGCATAACCTTAAACTGGCAGAGTACGGAATTAAATAGCAGAGGTCATTATGTAGTGCAGCGTGCCGCTGCTTACAATACCATTCAAAATACAGGTACATGGGTAAATATAGGCTGGGTTGGCAGTGCCGGAATAACACAATCCTTTACTGACAATAACCCTTTGCCCGGTACTAATTATTATCGCGTGCAGCAGGTAGAATCATCAGGCAACATAGAAACGACCAATGTTGTTGCCGTAACCATTAATCAGGCATCAGCTATATACGTTTCTCCGAATCCTGTTCAAGACATACTGTATCTAAAAGGATTGGATGCATCTGCCAGCTACAGTTTACAGGTATCAAACAGGCAGGGCAATATTGTTGCAAAGGCTACAATTAAACAGGCATCTTTATATAAGCTGAATGTAGAGCGCCTGCCAAAGGGTGTGTACTATCTTGAGCTTGTATCAGGTATTCATACAACGGACTTGAAATTTGTGAAAGAATAAGGTAAAAAGCAAAAAGAGCGTTTATTCTATCATCCGCCCTTTTTGCTTTAATCAATTAATATGGGTTAACTTTACCCTTCAAAACTGCTGTAGAAATACGGCGTTTTGGCTTCAAATTCGGCGCTGCAGGTATCAACCATTTTATAAATACGGGTTATGCCGAGCGCCTTACGTTTCTCATACACCTCTTCATCCGTGCAGCGGTCAATTAAAATACGGGCAATTTGCTCGTCACTAAAACCATTATGCTTGGCTTCTCTTAAAAGATCTTCCGGCAGGTTTTCCAGCGTATGCTGTGCAATCAGCTTTTCAATTCTTACAATTTCCTGTATCTGGTAAATAAACCAGCGGTCAATACGGGTGGCCTGCACAATTGTTTTAATGGTTACGCCCTGCATTAATGCATCTTTAATCCGGAAAATACGGTCCCACTTCGGCGTTTTGATGTATTCGATCAGTTCATCGCTTTTCATCATGCTCTTTCCATAATAACCTAAACCAACAGCTTCATTCTCCAGGCTCTGGCAGGCTTTCTGAATGGCTTCTGTAAAGCTCCTGCCGATGGCCATTACCTCGCCCACACTTTTCATTTGCAGGCCCAGTGTGTCATCGGCTCCTTTAAATTTATCAAAATTCCAGCGTGGCACTTTTACAATTACATAATCCAGTGCCGGTTCAAAATAGGCTGAAGTTGTTTTGGTGATCTGATTCTTGAGTTCATCCAATGTATAACCAATAGCCAGTTTCGCTGCAATTTTTGCAATTGGATAACCTGTTGCCTTACTTGCTAAAGCCGAAGACCGGCTTACACGCGGGTTAATCTCAACCGAAATAATATCTTCTGTTTCAGGATCAATAGCAAACTGCACATTACAGCCACCCGCAAAATTGCCGAGGCTGCGCATCATTTTGATGGCCTGGTTACGCATTTCCTGGAAAGCAGAATCACTTAATGTCATGGCCGGAGCAACGGTGATGGAGTCGCCGGTATGAACGCCCATAGGATCTACGTTTTCAACCGTGCAGATAATAACCACATTATCATTTCTATCGCGCAGCAATTCCAGTTCAAACTCTTTCCAGCCAAGTACCGCTTTTTCAACCAGCACCTCATGAATGGGCGACGCCTGCAAACCGCGCTGCAGGGCTTCATCCAGTTCGCTTTTATCGTGCACAAAACCGCCGCCAGTGCCGCCAAGGGTGAATGAAGGGCGGATTACCAGCGGGAAACCAATTTCCTGGGCGAATTCTTTTCCTTCCAGGAAACTGTTCGCCACCCTGCTGGGCGCCACTTTAATATCTATATCAAGCATTAACTGCCTGAACTTTTCGCGGTCTTCGGCCACTTTTATAGCGTCTATATCAACACCGATGAGGCGTACATTATATTTTTCCCAAATACCCAGTTCATCTGTTTCAATGCAGAGGTTCAATGCTGTTTGCCCGCCCATGGTTGGTAATACAGCATCTATCTCGTTCTCCTGTAAAATCTGCTCAATGCTTTCAGGCGTTAAGGGCAAAAGATAAACCTTGTCGGCCATCATTGGGTCGGTCATAATGGTGGCCGGGTTGCTGTTGATAAGCGTAACCCTGATGCCTTCTTCACGCAGGCTGCGGGCTGCCTGCGAGCCACTGTAATCAAATTCGCAGGCCTGGCCAATAATGATAGGTCCTGAACCAATAATTAAAACCGATTGAATGGAATTGTCTTTAGGCATAGAAATATAAATTGCGCAAATGTAACCTGCTGAAATTTATTTTGGGCAACCTTAAGTTTTTTATGTGAATTTTTTAGGGAGAACTTTTGAAACGGTTTCCTTATAAAGATGGGAACCTGCTTATATATATAAATATTATCTTTCGCAAAATAGTATCATCATTAAATTTATTCTATGCCGGATTATGAAGTAATAAATAATGAGCAGCAGCAACAGTTTGAAGTGCATGCTGAAGGTGAAGTGGCCATTTTGGTGTATCGTTTTTATAAACATGATATTGCATTGATGCACACAGAAGTGCCGCCTAAGCTTGAAGGCAACGGCATTGCGTCGGTATTGGCAAAACATGCTTTGGAGTGGGCAAAGGCGCATAAGAAAAAAGTAATGGTGTATTGCCCCTTTGTAGCCTCCTATTTAAAACGCCATCCTGAATACAATGAGGTAGTTGATAAAAGCTTTAGTTAGCCCGGTTAGCATATCAGCTAAACAATGAACCTGCAAAACCTGCATTGCCGGGTTTTTTGCCTAAATGTTCATATGCTTTATGGGTTACTTCCCTTCCACGCGGCGTACGTTGCAAAAAACCTTCCTGTATTAGAAATGGTTCATACACTTCTTCAATAGTGCCCGGCTCTTCACCAACGGCGGTTGCAATGGTTGTAATACCAACAGGGCCGCCCTTGAATTTTTCGATGATGGCTGATAAAATACGGTTATCCATTTCATCTAATCCATGTTCATCCACATTCAGCGCTTTTAAGGCATGTTGCGTAATGCCAATATCAATAATGCCATCATTCAATACCTGGGCAAAATCCCTTACACGGCGCAGCAAGCCATTGGCAATTCTTGGCGTGCCGCGGCTGCGGCCTGCAATTTCACTGGCGGCATCTGTTGAAATGGAAGTAGTTAATATAGAAGCGCTGCGCTCAATAATCCTCTTCAGTGTTTCAGCATTATAATATTCCAGCCTCGATTTAATGCCAAACCTTGACAGCAGCGGCGCTGTTAGCAAACCGCTTCTCGTGGTGGCACCAATTAATGTAAAAGGATTAAGGTTTAACTGAATGCTTCTTGCATTGGGCCCGCTGTCAATCATAATATCAATCCGGAAATCTTCCATTGCCGCATACAAATATTCTTCCACAACGGTGCTTAAACGATGTATCTCATCAATAAACAAAACATCATTCGGCTCTAGGTTCGTTAATAAACCAGCAAGATCGCCGGGCTTTTCAATTACAGGGCCGCTGGTTTCCTTGATGTTTACGCCAAGTTCATTCGCTACAATCCTGCTCAGCGTTGTTTTGCCCAAACCCGGCGGGCCATGAAATAAAACATGATCCAGCGCTTCGCCGCGGATTTTTGCCGCTTTAATAAATATGATAAGATTTTCTATCAGTTGCTGCTGCCCTGCAAACTCAACAATCTGTTTAGGCCGAATGTTGTTTTCAAACTCTTTTTCGTCAACACTCAACTGCGATTTCTCATTATGTAAATTAGGATTCGCCATGTTAGTTAATCAAAATAATATCGCCAATAATTTTCTCAAAGTTATCGTTCTTACAGCAGCGCAGGATCAGCCATCAATCATTTTATATAAAACAGCAAGCTGTTTATTGATGAAATAGAATGAGACCGCCTACTGAATAGGCATTGAGCTTCGTTGCGTCGCACACTGCAGCAGGCTATCATTATTCAGCCAATGCCTGCCGCCCTGCAGTCTCCGGGTTTTTCTTAATATCAACCCGGATTCCTTTTAAAGCTGCAAAACAAAAAATTCTGTTTCGTATTAAACGGTGTTATATGATCTTCTGTTATGCATTTTAATTTATCAAATCCATCTTGCAATTGTGCAGTTAAAGATTGTTCATCATACTGTTTTATTTCCAGCCCGCTGCATTTCAAAGGGCCAGTTGTTGAGAACGTACCAAGCATCATAAATCCCCTTACACATCTTCGTGCAATATCCAGATATTTTGATACCTGTGTTGCCTCTGTAAGAAAATGAAACGCAGCGCGGTCATGCCAAACATCATAAATAGTGGTTGGTTCAAATTCAGTCACGTCGCACACTATCCATTTCACTTTTTCAGCTCTGTTGCCCAAACGTTGTTTTGCTTTTTCAAGCGCTTTGGAAGAAATATCAAGCACCGTAATATTTTCATATCCTTCATCAAGCAGAAAATCCGCCAGCCGGCTGTCGCCGCCGCCAACATCAATTATCTGCGCATCTTTTCTTAATGCAAATGAATGAATAAAATCAAGGGAAGTTTTTGGCACATCCTGCGTCCAGCTTACTTCATCAGGATTTTTGGTTTCGTAAATTGATTCCCAGTGTTTTTTATCACTAATATTCTCCATAGTTGAATTTTATAGAACTTTATGTATTCCGCGAAGCCTCCGGGCTTTAAAAACACAAACATTAATATACTGCCCATAAAAAATTAACGCACTTACATTTGTGTAAACAGTCTAAATTAATTACAAAGTACAAACTTCATTTCAGCAAACTGCGTATGCATATTCACTTCATACAACACATGCCATTTGAACATCCCGCTTCCATTGCAGAATGGGCGGCAGCAAAAAATTATACCACCTCTTATACAAAAGTTTTTGAAGCCACTACTTTCCCTTCATTAGGTTCTTTTAATATGCTCGTAATTATGGGCGGCACTATGGGTGTATATGAAGAAGATAAATATAGCTGGATGGCTGCTGAAAAAGATTTCATCAAACAATCTATCAACGCCGGAAAAAAAGTACTGGGCATTTGCCTTGGTGCGCAATTTATAGCGGAGGCTTTAGGCGCAAGTGTATTCCCGCATACAACAAAAGAAATCGGCTGGCTGCCGGTTGAAAAAGTTGCGCTGCATCCGCTTACTGATGGACTGCCCCAAACATTCACCACTTTTCACTGGCATGGAGATACATTCACCCTTCCACCAAAGGCAATTCATCTTTTTAAAACAAAAGGTTGTGCGCAACAGGGTTTTGTATATAATAATCATGTGGCAGGTTTGCAATTTCATATGGAAGTAAAAGAAGATTTGCTGGATGGCATGACAGCGCATGAACGGGCAGAGCTGGTAAAAGATGAGTATGTGCAAACGGAAGAAGAATTAAAAATATTAACGCAGCGGCATATAAGTTTACAAAAAGGTTACATGTATAAATTGTTAGACACTTTTGTTGACCTGCATTGATACTATGGCTGCCTGCATAGCTTTTGTACCGTTCATAGCAGCTTTATAGCAATTGATGCAGCTTGTGTTTTATGCAATACATTCAAATAATAATGTTTGCTTAAAACATAATAATGAAAAAATTATTAGCAATTTGTATGGCAGCCTTATTCTTCGCATCGTGTGAAAAAGATGTGGTACGGGGCACGGGCAGCATAATTACAGAAGAAAGAAGCACCGGAAATTTCAATGCAATAAGCACGTTTGGAAGTGCAAAGATATATGTGTCTTATGCCCCTGAAATTACAGTGAAAGTAAAAGGTTACCAGAACCTTGTTTCCAATTATAAAACAGATATAAGTGGCAATACGCTTAACCTGCGTTACCGCGATAATCTTAATGTAAGGAACGATAATATTGAAGTGTATATAACCATGCCGGGCTTTAATGCGCTAACCTCAAATGGTTCTTCGCCAATAAAAGCCACCGGCAGTTATAATAATACGGAAAGCCTTGCCATTTCAACATCCGGCAATGCCGATATAAGTATTGATGAAATGAATGTGAACAACTATACTATTCAGTCAAGCGGCAACAGCGATATTGCAACGTTGGGCATTACATCAAAATCGGCCAAAGTGGAATTATCAGGTAATGGAACAATAACACTTTCCGTTCAGGATAAACTTGACGTACATATTTCAGGTAATGGGAAAGTGTCTTACAAAGGAGAGCCGGGTGAGATTACAACCGATATCAGCGGCAGCGGCACAGTGGTTAAATTATAACAAAACATCATTTGTAAAAAAGCCTCAATCAAGGATTTGATTGAGGCTTTTTATTTACAGGAAAAGTAAATAAATTATTGCGGGTTTTATTTAAATAAATTTTGCTGCCATTACAGCATTTCCTACGTTTAATACTGGAAATGCTTAGCCCCGGAATAAAAATAACAGGCCCTGAATTAAATGTTAGCTTTTTTAAACTAAACCAATCATTAAACATTCTTAAACCATATCTTATGAAAAGAACCAATATCGCCGCATGCGCATGCATGCTCTTACTGCTCAATTCCTGCATAAAAGAAACCGCAGACATAAACCAGGTATCATCAAATAAAAACAGCCTGGCCTCATCCACCGACGGGCCTGTAAAAACGCCCGGCATAGACTGGGCTTCCACAACCAAAACACAATTTATAGCCAATGCAGATGGCAATGGCACGGCTGAATTCACGCTGAACTTTGCGGCAAAGAAACCAGGCATACAAATACAGGCATTTACCTTTCTTGCGTATGAAACGAATGAAAATGATGTATTGTCAATTTTCACAAAAGATATACCTGCCTTTTTCAGCCCCACATCTTATTATGGACAAGCTAAAGCTATTACCACCATCAACGGCACCGATATTGAATTACCTGGTGATGGCAGTATGGTACCGGTTACATTCACTATTCATTACAATGTGCCTTCAGTAATAGGCAATGTAAAAAGCGGCGACACTGTTTCTGTGCAGTTGATCAGTATTGATTTCGTTAATAAAACAAGCCCTTATATTTTATTGCAAAGCCTTGCTTCTCCGCTGTCACCGCAAATGATGATAACAGGCGCCAGGCCCCAATTAGGACTTAATATATATGATCCCGACGTTTTGCATTTGGGCTTAACCCGCATAATGGAACTTCAATATATTTCCAAAGGCGGCTCGCTGGGCATTAATAATTTACCATTGCATATTAACTGTTCAAACACAAGGATAAGAAACAAACTGATTGTTAAAGATGAATATGGCCAAACGATAAATACAACAACCGTGCGTGATGGAGACAACTATATGATACATTTCACGCAAGACTATAACCTGAATGGAATAAATACGCATACTTTTTATGTATATGCCAGTGTTTATCTCATGTATGGTCATGCATCAATACGCACCAAACTGCAACCCGCTTCTTCCTTTGCATGGATGGATATTGCAGGCGGCCAAACCATGCCTTTTACAAATGAAAACGAAGTTTATTATCGTGATTATCCAAAAGGGCTGGTAACGGTTACGAAGAATTATTGATAGTGAAAAGCATGGCTTCGACTGGTTATTGAGACAGCAAAGCCAATCTTAAATTCTTCAAACAAAATGTAAATGATTTCTGCATGTAGAATTTATTTCATAGGTTTATTACGCCAACTGTATACCGTATTAAAAAACGGATTTAGAAACCCTGAATGAAGAAAACTATTTTATATTCGCTCTTTTTTCTACCCGTATCGCTCTTTGCACAAGAGCATCAAATTGATTCTTTGCAAAACGCCTTAAAAACTGCAAAGCAAGATACAAACAGGGTTAAGATTTTAAACAGTATTGCCGCCAATTATCTTCAGGTGCCTCCTAACTACAAGAAAGCCTTGCCATTTGCCGAAGAGTCATTAGCCTTGAGTAAACAGTTGAATTATAAAAAAGGTTTAGCCCGCGCCTATAATAATCTTGGATTGATCTATGGGTATTTTGGTTTCTATACGAAGGCGCTTAATAGCTATTTAAATAAACTGAAAATTTGGGAAGCTTTAAAAGACTCGGCAAAGATTATCGAATCATACTATAATCTTTCATCCCAATATTCATTGCAGAAAAATTATGGCAAAGCGCTGGAAACAGATTTAATGATAAACAAAATAGTAGAAGCGAATAAAAATGAGAATGACCTTATGACAATGTCATGGAGATTAAGAACTGACTACTTTAATATTTGTAAAAAAGCGATTTCCCGAAGTGATTCGATCAGTGCGAATTATAATTACACCAAAGCAATAGAATTTGCTTTGAAAGCGAAAAACCTTGCTAAAGAAATGGGCGACAGCAATAATATTGCCTTCTTTTATAATTGCCTGGGATACATTTACGACAAATGTAATCTCTGTGACCAAAGCAATATGTTAACCGGAACCCGCCTGATAAAAGCAAATTTATATGATAGCGCTAAAAATGAATTTCTCGCATCAGTTGAAATATACAAAAAGCTGAATAACAAAGAAGGCATTCTTACAAGCTACATAAGCCTAGGACTCTTTCACAGGAACCAAGGAGACTTATTAGTTAAAACTAACAGGACATCCGCAGCAAATAATAATTATAAAAAATCATTGCAATATTATTTACAAGCATTTAAGGGCATTAAAGAGCTTGGATATAAACATGGGCTTGCCTCCTTCAATAAAGAAGTAGGAACTGCTTACCTTAAGTTAGGCAATACCAAAAATGCAGAACCGCACCTTTTAAATGCAGCAATTATATTTAAGGAAATTGGGTATAAAGAGGGAGCAAAAGAAAGCTACGAATTACTTTCGAATGTAGCCTTAAAGAATCAAAACTATAAGAAGGCTTTTGAATATTACAGGGACTTTTCTAATCTAAAGGATTCTTTGATCAACGAAGAAAGTGTAAAGCAATTAACTGAAATGGAAATAAAATATGAAACTGAAAAAAAAGATCTTAAAATAAAAATATCAAAGCAGGAAATAGAAGAAGAAAAGAAGAACAATAAATACCTGATGCTGGGTACAATTGCTTCGGTTATGATTTTAATATTTATTTCGTATTTGCTGGTTAACATGCGGAAGCAAAACAAGGCGCTGGCTAAAGAAAGGGTGGCAACGTCAAACCTTATGGGTATAATGCGGCATGAGACAGCCCGACAGTTCAGCAATTTGTCACTATCCCTGCAAAAAATATTATCAGTAAAAGAACCAAAATTACAGGTAAACAAAGCTATTGTAGAGGTGAAATCCAAAGCACTGTTGTATAGCTCCCTATTTATGTCCGAAGGAAAGGCGCTTATATCCTTCAAAAAAAGTGTGGAAGAATTATTTATTTATAATTACAGCAGGCATTTAATAGATAAAGACATAAAGTTTGAGGTGACCGGGGATTTAGATATTACGATTAACGGTGAAGAATATCTTTTTGAATACTTGAATGAACTTATAAGTAATTCACTGGAGCATGCATTTCAAAATATTGTTGAGCCAGTTATAAAAATCAGTATAGAACAAACAAAAGATAATATAACTATTGAATACTATGATAACGGATGTGGAATAACAAACTTCCATAAATTAATAAACCCAGGCAAAGGTATGTACTATATTAAACTGCTTGCAGAAGATAACATGAATGCACGGCTAAAAACAGATTTCAGTAGTGGAAGTAAATTTATTTTAATACTTCCTGCTAACAATGCAAAATAAAAATGGCTACAATATTATTGATAGAAGATAATCCCCGTCATTTCGATGCAATGGAGAAATACCTGGAATTTTTAGGGCACCGCGTTATTCGAAGAGAAAATAAATTGCCCCTCAGAAGTTATGATGATGCAATGTGGGCTTTCCATTACATTCATTTAATTGATATTGCCTTACTTGATATAGCCATAAAAGGAGAAAAAAACGGGATTGATATTGCGCAATTTATTCTTCAAAGCAAACTTCCCATTAAAATTGTTTTTACAACATACCTGCTAAATGAAAAAATCGCTTCTGAAATAGCATGGATAGGGCCCCAGTTTTCGGTAATTCCCAAAATAAACAATATGCTTAACCAGCAGGTTTTTAATTTTGAATTACAAAAGCATCTTTCCCCCTCTAATCCTTTGCAACAAATAATTGTTGACAACATTTTCATTTCTGCTCACCAGGTAAACCCAAACCGTGATATTAAAAGTCAAATGCTTACAAAGGGATACAAGTATAGCACAAAAGCAGTTAATAAAAACCTCATCCAATGTATTAGAGCCGGCAGCAAATGGGGTATTCCTAAAAACTATTCTCTATTCCTGAACACAAATATTAAAGAAGCGTATCTGGTTCATGCGTCACTTGAGAAAGTAAAAAGAACCAATTTAGATAACCGCTTTGTACAAGTTAACGAAAACACTTGTGTTAATCTTTACTTTTATGAGGGGCTAAGTGATGAGTCGAACAAATATGAAGTACTGATTGCAGCCTATCCATATGAGGTAACTAAAAAATACAAGGCCGATTTTAAGCATCGGCTCGCCATGTATAAAATGCAATAGCATCCCCTTAAATTTTACTTCTGTCACCTCTGTATTAATTGTTTAAATTTTTTTGTTTACTTGCTGTAAATAATACCTGCAGAATAACACTAATTGCAATTAAGGTAATTCTTTTATCCTTATCAATAACCCAGGGATAAACCAAAAAATCCTTTTTTATGAAACTAATACTCTCAAAAAATTATTAATGCTATGAGAAAGATTTATCTGTTATCATGTATAACATCTATGCTTTTATTCACAAATTGTGGTTCAACTAAACATGCCACAAGTAATGACCCAAAAATTCCTGCAACGTTTGACTATTCTCCACCATCAAGAGGGCAAGTAGGTTCAGCTAATCTTACAATAGCATTGGTTAGAGCAAAATATGTTGGTAATAAAAAAGCTGATTTTTATGCTTCACCCTTTAAAGAAATGGCAGCAAGCATGGGCGACGACTTTGAAGAACTACTGACTGCAAAGGGTTTTACAGTACGCGGACCATTTGGTTCAAGAGACGAAATGGTTTATAATGATAAATTAAACACAGATTTTGCACTTGATGTCGACATTGATATGGACCAATCTCAATACAACATGCGCAATGTATACAATCAGGGTTTCGGTATCTACGTTCCGGCAAGTTGGAAAACTTTCGGCCAGATAATACTGAATGGCAAATTAGTTCTTACGGCCTCCTCACCTCAATATGGAGAAAAAATTTGGAAGAAAAGTATAGCAATAGATCCGGCAACTTTTACATACGCAAGCAATATAAAATTTGCTCGTGAACCAAGCATGAGTGACTTGTTAAATGACGATAATAAAGTTTATAATTCTTTGACCAGAGAATTACAAAATTATTATCAGCAAGCATTAAATCTTGCCTGGAAGCAAATAGAAGTTTTAGAAATGAAAAGTGTAGCTGATCAGGCAAAGAAAGCGGATAAGAAAAGTAGTTAAA
Organism: Bacteroidota bacterium; assembly: GCA_023391315.1. Lineage (GTDB taxonomy): Bacteria > Bacteroidota > Bacteroidia > Chitinophagales > Chitinophagaceae > Parafilimonas. The sequence continues at coordinate 11,882 of JAEWBD010000415.1, forward strand.
AAATGCGCCGACATTGTATGAGATAATTCTGTTGCACGGCAGAAAAACTAAACGATTTTATCCGCTTTAGACAGGTGATTCAGATAAGTTATCTCTTCTTTTTCAACTTGCATATATATGGCGTAAATATTAATACCTGTAGTTGCAATCACTTCACTAAAACCTAAACTAAATTCTAAAAAATATAAATACTCTAAAAATGAAAAAAGCAATATTCTCTTCAATTGTAATAGTCTTATTCATTTCTGCATGTTCCAAAGACAGTGACCCACCAAATGGTAGTGATAACTCAATTCAAAAGCAAATTGTAAATACAAAATGGTATTATGATAGTACTGTATTTTGGAATGAAGATGCAGGGTTTGACGACATTCTGGATTACAACAATTATAATCAAAAAACTTATTTATATTTTGGTGAAGATTCTACAATAACAGAGTACTATTGGACCGGGGTAACATATAAAACAACCAGTTATCCTTATGTTTGGAATGGAGACGTTTTAGTTTGTGATTATGATTTTTTAGAAGATTCTGATTTTCCTTATATTCAAATCAAGGGTAATCAATTGATTTTTGGTGAAGTTCCTACACTTCCCCGTAAGACTGATACATCAGGACAGATTGAATTACTTTGGTGGTACTATCACAGATAACGATATTTTAAACCAAACTTTTTAAACTTATGAAAACGATCCTTACCATTGCATGCGCATTCTTTTTGCTCAATTCCTGCAAAAAAGAAACTACAGGCAGCAGCCTTTCTTCAACCCATGAAAGCAATGTTATAACAGCAACTGCCGGCCCGGTTAAAGCGCCCAAAATTGTAATGGCATCCACTACCAAAAGCCAGTTTATTGTAAATGCAGATGGCAGTGGTTATGCAGATCTTACCTTGAGCTTTGCATCGAAAAAGCCTGGTATTGGTATTATTGATTTTAGGTTTACAGCTTATTAAACAAATAATAACGATGCCTTATTTATTCAGGAAGTGGACGTATTTGGCAGTTCAGCGCCGGCCTTTTTTCAACCATATGATGAGCATGCTGCAGGTGCTACCTTAACCGCAGGTGTTTACTGGCTTCCGAATGATGGCAGTTCAATACCCATAACCTTCAGAGTATACTATAATACGCCTTCCGCTTCGTCATCTGTACATTCCGGCGACACTGTTTCCATACAACTACACAGCATAAATTATATCTCCAATACAAAGCCCTCTATATACGGAGAATCCCTAATGTCCCCACTTTCACCAGAAATGATGATAACAGGCGCTAAACCCCAGTTAGGCTTAAATATTTACGACCCCGATGTTTTGCATATTGGCTTAACACGGATACTTGAATTGCTATATCTTTCACAAGGCGGTTCAATAGGCATCAATAATTTGCCATTGGTTATAAACTGTTCCAATACAAAGATCAGGAACAAGCTTATTGTTAAAGATGAAAACAATCAGACTGTAAATACTACAACAGTACGCAATGCAAATAACTATACAATACAGTTTCCAGAAAATTATAACCTGAATGGTATAAACGCTCACACTTTTTATATATACGCTAATGTTTATCAAATGAACGGGCAGGCTTCAATACGCACCAAGCTGCAACCCGCTTCTGCATTTTCATGGACCGATATCGCCGGCGGTAGAACAACGCCCTTTACAACTGAAAATGCAATCTATTATCGCGATTATCCAAAAGGGGTGGTAACGATAACAAAGAATTATTGATAGTGAAAAGCTCATTAAAAAAATTTAGCCACAGATGCACAGATGAAGATCTGTGCATCTGTGGCTTTTATATAAGTATCAAAACTTTTCAATCACTCCCAAACCAAACAAGGCGAAATCATACTTGACAGGATCACTGGCATCAAATTTTTTAAGCAGCTCTGTTAATTCAACTGCGGCATTCCAATCGGTTTGTTTGCGTTGCAATAAATTCAAACGCGTGGCAACCC
>JAEWBD010000463.1 GCA_023391315.1 Bacteroidota bacterium
AGGTGATATAGTAAAAGTGAAACTGATTGGCCTTGATCCTAAAACGGGCAAGTTTAAATTGAGCCGCAAAGCTTTAATGCCCAAACCTGAGTCCAGGCCCAAACCACAGGAATAATTTGTTTACAAAACAATATTTTCGATAAGAAAATCCCTTGCAATTGCAGGGGATTTTTGTTTCATTATCCGGATAAGTATAATAACCTCAGGCGCTTAACTTTGTTATTATGAAGAAAGTATTGGGCATTTCAGCTTTGATAATAGTGTTGCTGGCATTGATAGCTGCGTGGCTTGTATTTGGCGCTGCTACGGAGTTTAAAGGCAAGGCTAAATATTTATATGTGAGGGATGATATCAGCGCACAAACGCAAATAGAAAGGCAACTAGATACGGGGCATATTATTCGCACGGTTTTTATTTTTAGGATGCTGGCTAAGCCTGCAAAAGCCTGGAGCCGTATAACACCGGGAAGATTTGAAATAAAAACCGGCGAAAGCATTTTTGACATTTTGAAAAAACTGCGCAATAACAGCCAAAGCCCCGTGCGTCTTGTAATTAATAAACTGCGGGTTCCGCAGGACCTTGCAAAAATTATTGGCAAAAATTTTTCAACCGATTCACTGCAGGCTTTATTATACCTGACTAATAGTGATTCATTGCAAACATTAGGCGTTGACACCAATACTGTAATGACAGTTATTATTCCTGATACCTATTTTCTCAACTGGAACACATCAACCCAAAAAATATTGTTGCGTTTAAAAGATGAAGAGGATAAATTCTGGAGCAGGAATGACCGTATTCAAAAAGCAGCGGCACTTAATTTAACCAGGCAACAGGTTTACACTTTGGCCTCCATTGTGGAAGAAGAGACCAATAAGAATGATGAAAAAGGAAATATTGCAAGCGTGTATATAAACAGGCTGAACAGCGGCATGCCACTTGCTGCTGACCCCACTATAAAATTTGCTTTGAAAAATTTTGCCTTAAAGCGTATTTATTATGGACAACTTAATACGGAATCGCCGTATAATACATATCGAAATAAAGGCCTGCCGCCTGGGCCAATCTGCACACCATCGCCGGTTACCATTGATGCTGTACTGAATGCGCCGGCAACAGATTACTTGTTTTTTGTAGCAAAAAGCGATTTTAGTGGTTACCATCAGTTTACCAATAATTTTGCCGAACATGAAAAATATGCTAAGCTGTACCAGCAGGCTTTGAACGAACAAATAGCTAAAAGGCAACAGGATAGTTTAAATAAAACATTACCACATTGACGAAGTTTGAAAAATTTCTTACCGGGTTAAAACCAGTTGCTTTTCTCATAAGGAAAAGCAAGACCATGATATTGCCTGGTTTTTATGGCCTATATCTTTATGATGTGATAACGTTTGTACTTAGCCAGATAAGCAGGATAGGCATAAGAGACAGGGCTGCGGCCATTGCTTTCAATTTTATAATGGCTATTCCCGCAGCGGCTATTTTTCTTTTTACATTAATACCTTATTTCCCGGTGGCGCAAAACATGCAGGATGAGTTATTCAAATTCATTTCTGATGTAATGCCCAATTCAGAATCGCGGGCATTAATTATAACCACCATGCTCGATTTATTTAATAAACCCAAAAAAGGTTTATTATCCATTGGTTTTATTCTTGCACTATTTTATTCGTCTAACGCCATGCTTGGCGTTATTCGCACATTCGATTCATCGCTGCTGGTGAAGACGCCAAAAAAATTTATGCAGCGAAGGCTTCGTGCTATAAAGCTTACAGTAGTAGTAATATTTCTGGTAATTGCTACCATATTATTAAGTATAGGGCAGGGTGCATTGTTTGCATCTTTTCTAAACTGGATTGGTGTGAGCGGAGCGGATAAAAATTCCTGGACAGAAATATTGAGATGGCTGCTTGTAATATTCCTGTTTTTCTATTCTATAGCATATACTTATAAATATGCGCCTTCTGTGCAAAAGCGATGGCGGCTATGGTCGCCCGGTGCAGTATTTGCAACAGTGCTTATTGTATTGGCCACGTGGGGCTTTTCTATATGGGCGCAGAATTTTTCAAGTTATAACCGCGTGTATGGATCCATCAGCGCCTTACTTATAACCATGCTGCTTATTTTTATTAATTCATTAATGCTGCTCATAGGTTATGAACTTAACCTAAGCATAAATTACCTGAAGCAAAAAGCAGAAGAAAGAAAGCAGGAAGAAAAAAATACTTCAGTAAAAGTTTAAAGACACTTTGTTTATAAATTACAGAAAACACTATCTTACAATCTATTTTTAATTTAAACCTATAGCTATGTCATTACCGGTAAATAACAAAAAAGGGGCAAATAAAAGCCAGAAAAGCCAGGCTGCGTCGGGCAGTAATTCCAAATTCATAAAAGCCAATTCCAAACCTGGCGGTGCCAAACAAAAAGTGCGTTCAACCGGGGCAAACCGCGGAAGCTAAATATTGATTAAGCTTATTAAAGCTGCTGCATTTAAAACAAAAATTAATTTTAATCTTTTCCAAAAAACAAGCTATATGATAAAGTTCAATGAAATTAAAATCGGCGATTACGTTTTGGGAGAATATGAAGGCAAGAAATGGGAAGGCGAAGTGGTAAATTTAAATGGTGATGAAAAACAGGTTTGCCTGGCAACAGATGTGCAGGAATTCTGGTTTGAAACAGAAGATCTTTACCCGCTGCCCATAAGCGATGCAGCCTTATTGAAATTAAATTTTGTAAAAGAAGTGCAGCCGGATGGTTCGGTAAAATATAAAAAAGGCTCATTCAGGATGCTGATACCCGGACCGGATGATTTTAGCCACATGGATATATGGTACCGTGATGACAAGCGTATTAACCCCAATATTCAATACATTCATCAGCTTCAGAATCATTACCTGCAAATGACTAAGATACATTTAACAGGAGAGCCAATTTCATAAATATTCAACATCGTTTAGTTAAAAAACTAATATTAAATATAAAGGCTGCAGAAAGCAGCCTTTTATTATGTTATCTCCAATGTCCCTTCCTCCAGTAAAAACCGTGCGGCCCTCTTGCCCAACTGCCATTAACCCAGGCCTGATGCGACCTCCGCCTTGCCCAGTAACCGTTTACATAAACATAACGGCCCCTGTGCCAGCGCCAGTCTCCGTCAACCCACACGTATGTTGGCCCGGGTGAAACCGGCCTTGCATAAACAGGCGCCACAGGTTGTTCTGCAACATAATGGGAAGTGCTGCAGCTATTGAAAATTAAAGCACTTGCAGCAAGGCTAAAAATTACAAATAGCTTTTTCATAAGAAAATTTATTGATTTAATAAGCACCAACAGCATGCCATATTAAACCTATTGAGTTGCAAAAAGGTAAAAGGTTTATTGTGTTGAAGTTTTTTAATAAAAAACAGGTGTAACAGTATATCCTTTTTGCCTTAGCAGGTTAATAACGCCATTGGTATTGCCAAGATGGGCGGCGCCCACAGCAAAAAATGTGGGTTTCAATTTAGCCTGTTCAATAATTTCAGGTATCCATTTTTTATTGCGGTTATTTAGAAGCATATCCATAAAATCAGAGGGCGTGCCTGTTTCATCCATCATTTTGCTTAAAGCATCCAGGTCTTTTTGCTTGTATAAATCAAGCATCTTATTAAAACTTTTTTTAACGCTGTCAATGTGCAGCACTGATTCTGCAAATTCCTCCGCCTGTGCTTTATACGGAATTTCATCAAATATTTTTAACTGGTCTTCTACTTCTTCAAGCCCTTTGATTTCCATATCATTGGCTTTTGCCATTTGCATAAATTTTTGCTCCCAGGCCTGCGCTCCATCGCATCCAAGCAGCTTTGGATAAATGGCAGATTCAATTAGCTGCGGCTTCATTTTTTGCATCATAGTTAGCGGGAGCCCTGATATATTTTGAAAGGCTGACACAACAGAATCATATTGCTTTGGAGGTAAAAGTTGTTTAAGCGTAGTATCATTTTTCATGGTCATTTGCTGCATGGTTTTCATCAGTATGGATGGATCATCCATATCCAGTTCAAGGTATAATTGTTTGGTTGAATAGAATTTTGCTCGCAGCTCCGTACTTACCACAATATCATCCGGGCACATTAAATGAATAGTACCATATAAATAAGAAGGCGTTGTAATGCCCGGCCCGGTTATTTGCCACAGCAATGTTTTAGCGGAATCAGTTTGCGCCTGTATATTAAATGAAATAAGCGCTAATAAGATTGATATAAATGTTTTCAATTAAATATGTTTTAAAGTGTTTAGATATCTATATTTTTTGTCGTAAAATTTTATGATTAAATTTTGATAGAACCATCATTCTTCCAAATGGTTCTGCATTTTTCTTATCCTGTCTTCAAACTTTTCCGATGAAAGATTGTAACGGCTTAATCCATCCACAATAATAGGGAAGGAGAGCGGTGTGAAACGTTGCGGAAATTTTAAAACGATTTCATTTTGCTGAATACGTTCCAAAGCCGTGCGCAAACGCACTTCTTCCATCTGCTGTTCAAACAC
>JAEWBD010000017.1 GCA_023391315.1 Bacteroidota bacterium
CCTTTATTCGATGTGGAGCTGGTTGGTGTAAAAAAAGAAGTGAAACTGAATAACGGGATGTTTTCTGTGCATACAGACAGGCAGTTAAAGGAAGTAAACAAAACCGATTTGATTTTTATTCCTGCACTGTTTGGTGATATGCCGGCGGCCGTAGCAAAAAACAAAGCGGCCGTGCCGTGGATACTGGAGCAATATAATAAAGGTGCAGAAGTGGCATCACTTTGTGTAGGCGCTTTTTTATTGGCTTCAACAGGTTTATTAAATGGGAAAAAATGTTCAACGCATTGGGGTTTTCAAAATGAGTTCAGGGAAATGTATCCCGATGTGGAAGTAGTGGAAGGTAATATTGTAACAGAAGAAAAAAGACTCTACTCCAGTGGCGGCGCCAACTCTTACTGGAATTTGCTGTTGCATTTAGTAGAGAAATATACCAACAGGGAAACCGCCATTCTTGCTTCCAAATATTTTGCTATTGACATTGACAGAGACAGCCAGGCCACTTTTGCAATGTTTAAAGGACAGAAAAATCATACGGACAAAGAGATACTGAAGGCGCAGGAATACATTGAAAAGAACATTCATGAAAAAATTTCTACTAATGAACTGGCAAAAATAACAGCAATAGGCCGCCGCACATTTGAAAGAAGGTTCAGGCAGGCCACCAGCAATTCTGTATTAGAATATATACAGCGAATTAAAATAGAAGCAGCAAAAAAACAATTTGAAACGAGCCGGAAAAATATTAATGAAGTTATGTATGATGTAGGTTATACAGATACTAAAGCATTCCGCGACTTATTCAAAAAACTAACGGGGCTTTCACCAATTGAGTACCGGAATAAATATAACAAGATGGCGATAGCGAAGCCTGAATATATTTCATGAAGAAAGAAAATTATACGCCTGAACACTGAGCGCATTTTATATAATAAACTGTGTGTAATATTTATTTTCAGATTAGTTGCAACGATATTTAAGCGTCCTGTTTGGTTTCAATGTACCTGTTTTTTTACGAGCGTTTTTAATGTAAGTGCATTAAAAACGGCATAGGCTTCCTGGTCGTTATCGAAATAGAAGTACACGTCTTTTTTTTCTTTTTGCCAGCTAAGAATTTGCTTCGCCCATTTCTTAAGTGCAATATTATTATAACTGCCCTGGTATTTCATTTCGGTTGGCCCGTGTAGCCTTACATACACAAAATCTGCAGTAATCTTCATGGGTGAAGTATGGCCTGCGAGTTGATAGATGCAGAAAGCGCAGTTATGTTGCTGCAGGAGCTGATATATATCTTCGTGATACCACGTATCGTCTCTGAATTCAAACGCATACCTGTAACCTTTTGGCAAGGCCTCCAGGAAATCGCTTAGCCTTATTACATTTATTTTCCATTTTGGCGGAAGCTGAAATAAAACCGGTCCCAGCTTATTTCTTAACGCAGTTATATTATCAAATAGTTTTGTAATGGGTGCTTCCGGTTGTGTAAGCTTTCGCATGTGCGTAATGAAGCGGCTTGCTTTCACCGAAAACAGCATGTTCTGCGGTGAGTTTTTATACCATCCCTCAAATACTGAACGATCAGGCCACCTGTAAAAAGAATTATTTATTTCAACGGTATCGAAATGGCCGGCATAGAATTGCCATTGCTGCTTTGCGTTGCTTCCTTCAGGATAAAATCTTCCAATCCAATGTTTATAAAGCCATCCTGAAGTACCTATATGGATTTTATTAGCAGGCATTTAAATAGAATTATAAAAATAGGTTGCAGCTATTGTAAGTTAACAAATGAGGTGCCATAAGACGGCCTCGTTACTAAACATCCTTAAGAGATAAATATCATTATTCATTTCTTCACTCCCCTGCATGTTTTTTATTCTTGTGTTGTTTGTTCAATATGTGTATAAGTGAATATTCAATTTGGCTACAACAATAGCAGATATGGCTAAATCTCTTTTCTAAAGGCTGTGCAATTTTGTACTGTCAAAATAAAACATAGAAAATGAATATTGTATTAACAGGTTCGTTAGGCCATATCAGCAAACCACTCGCACAAACTTTGATACAGCAGGGACATTCTGTTACCATCATCAGTAATAACGCCGGCAGGCAAAAAGAGATAGAGGCCATTGGCGCCAAAGCCGCAATTGGTTCTGTAGAAGATATAAGCTTTTTAATTCCGGTTTTTAAAAACGCAGCAGCAGTTTATTGCATGATTCCACCCAATTTTAGTGAGGCGGATCAAATTGCATATTATGAAAGAACGGGAGAAGTTTATGCAAGCGCTATCCGGCAATCAGGTGTAAAAAGAGTCATTCATTTGAGCAGCTATGGTGCGCATTTGGAAAAGGGAACAGGATTTATTACAGGCTCCCACAGAATAGAAACAATTTTTAACGCCATTCCGGGTATATCGCTTACACACATCAGGCCCGGATACTTTTATTATAACCTGTTTTCTTTTGCAGCCATGATTAAATACGCAGGTTTTATAGGTTCGGTTTATGGAGATAACGACAGGCTGCCATTGGTTTCGCCCATAGATATTGCCGCCGCCATAGCCGAAGAGATTACGCAC
>JAEWBD010000065.1 GCA_023391315.1 Bacteroidota bacterium
CCCTGGAACCTGGAGCCTGCCTTGCTGCAGCTGCAAACGGTAAAGAAGGTTGCAATTAACGGTAACCGTATTGAGGTTGCCTGTTCGCAGGATATAACGCCCGATATCGTACGCTTTTTTGTGAAGGAGCATTTTGATATAACCGGTGTGCAGCAAAAAGAATATGGCCTCGATGAAATTTATCAAAAATATTTTGAAAACAATCTAACAGAGAATGCAGATGAAAAGCCCGGATTTTTCTTTCAAAAATCCTTTCTTCAGAAAAACAAGCAGTAGCCAGCCATACACGGCTATAAACCCGTTCCGGGTAATGGTGCATAAAGAAATTGCCGATAATATACGAAGCTGGCGCTTTACTGTATTGCTGGCTTTAATTGTGCTTACTTTTTTCGGGTCGATGTATGTTTCATTAAGCAACATAGCAACGGCTGTGGCCAATATAAAAGACCCCGATCATCTTTTTCTTTATTTGAAATTATTAACCACCACCGATGGCACATTGCCGCCATTTCATGTGTTCCTTAATTTCTTAGGGCCTTTATTAGGTATTGGTTTGGGGTTTGATGCCATCAATTCAGAACAAAACAGCGGTACGCTTATACGGCTCATGGCGCAGCCTGTTTACAGGGATAATGTATTGCTGTCAAAATTTATAAGTGTATTGATCATTGTAAGCACCCTGTTCTTTTCGCTTGTTTTATTAATGATTGGCGGCGGCTTATTCATTACCGGTGTGCGCATTGAGCCGGAAGAAATACTGCGCATCCTTTCTTTTATGGCATTGAGCATTGTTTATGTTGCCTTCTGGTTAAGTCTCTCCATTTTGCTGTCTGTAAAATTTAAACAGGCTGCAACATCGGCGTTAACGGCCATTGGCATCTGGTTATTCTTTACCATTTTTTACCAGATGATTGTAAACATGATCGCCAAAGGGCTGTTACCTAACCCTGCTTTTATTTCACCCGAACAAACACTTTATTACAACAATATTGTATTGAATATGCTGAGGCTGGCGCCGGACAGGCTTTATACCGATGCAGTAACCACGCTGCTCATGCCCTCGGTGAGAAGCCTTGGCCCGCTTACCATGGAGCAATTGACCGGCGCTATTCCTTCCCCGCTGCCCATTAAAGAAAGCCTGATGATTGTGTGGCCGCAGGTAAGTGGATTGATAGCAGCTACCGTTGTATGTTTTGCCTGGTCGTATTATTTGTTTATGCGCAGGGAGATAAGGAACTGATGGCGTAAAATGTTATGCACGGTTACACAATTATCTTTTGGCGCAGGAATAAACGGAATAAACTTTACACTGTTTGATAGAGGTCTGTGGCCAAACAGCACCAGTATTTGGTTTACGCTTCGTTGGAAGTGCAATAAATATCACTATAAGAAGCATGCAACTGGAGGCTTGTAAACACCGCAGCGTTAGTATGGAGGCTATACAGAGGGCGGATATTCCAGATAATTTTTCCAGAATGGGTCATAATTCTTCTCAGCTTTTGCGCTCATCAGACATTAAGCTCTTCAACATTAGTAATTATCTTCCACATCTTTTTTTTAATAAGCATTTGGCAAAGACAAACAAGGGTTAAAGCTATATACCAGAATTGTAAAACGACAACCAAAGAAAAAATGAATTTCATAAGAAAACATTGGTATGACGTAGGAGGACTAATTTCAATATTGATTTTAACCATTGTGTACAAACACTTTAAGGATTTGTCAGATTACCAGGTTGTAATGTGGTTAAGTTTAGTTTCTCTTTTATTCCATCAATTGGAGGAGTATAGAATTGTTGGGACTTTTCCGGGAATGGTTAATCGTGTAATGTATAATAGTGATTTGCCAGACAGGTTTCCTCTTAATACAAACACATCCGTTTACGTAAATGTTCTGGTGGGCTGGACAACTTATTTTCTTGCAGCTTTTTTTGCAGAGAAAGCAATTTGGCTGGGTATTGCAACAATCCTTATATCGTTAGGCAATATAATTGCACATACGATAGTTTTTAACATAAAGGGAAAGACCATTTATAATGCTGGCCTGGCAACATCCTGGCTGTTTTTTGCACCCGGCATTTTTTTCTTCTTTTCAATTATCCACAAAGAGAACCTGGCAACCAGCCTTGACTATTTTATTGGCATTCCATTAGGTGTAGTATTAAACGTTGTTGGGATACTTAAACTTATTGACTGGTGTGCAGACAAAAACACAAAATATATTTTTGAACAACGAAACTTACTGCCGCAAGACCAAAAAACAAGAGCTAATAACTAAACATTCGATGCGGCAACAATAGCCAGGCCTGTACATATTGACAAGGTAAATAAAGGGCGCCAGGCTTTATAAACTGTACATTAAAACTTATTTGCCGGTTTGTTTATAGCAATGGGCGGAAAACAGTCAGCCGTTTTATTTATCTTGAACCGGAATCGTTGCAACCTATTAATCAAGCTTATGCATAGTTTAAAATTAATTGCCCGTATTTTTTATGGGGCAGGTATTGCAGGCATTGGTGCGCTGCATTTTTTTTATCCCGGGTTCAGGCCGGTAATTTTACCCGTGCCGCCTGCGGCTACAATGCATTTAAGCGTGCTTGTGTACGTAACAGGCGTCTTTCTTTTAATAACGGGATTATTGATAGCCTTTGGTAAATATGTACATACAACTGCACTGCTGCTCGCACTAATATTGTTTTTATTTTTTGTAGGCGGTCATTTACCGAACAGGTTAACCAACATGATAAACGTGTTAGGTGCATGGACAGATGCTTTGAAACTGCTGGCACTTTGCGGTGGTGCATTGATAGTTGCCCGTGCCTTTCCCGGCAATGCAAATACCGGTTTTATGCATACATTATATAAGACATCTTTTTTGGGAAGATATTTTTTTGGGTTGATGTTATTGCTATTCGGCATAGATCATTTTTTATATACTGATCTTGTAAAAACATTGGTTCCCGCCTGGATACACGGTGCATTGTTCTGGACGTATGTTGCCGGCATTGCATTAATAGGTGCAGGGTTTTCCTTCATCACCAATATTAAAAGAAAGCCGGTGGCGCTTTTGGCGGGCACCATGTTGTTTTTGTGGCTCATCCTGTTACATATACCAAGAGCCGTTACCATGGATACATCAACAGATCCAAACGAAATTGTAAGCATGTTTGAATGTCTTGCCTTTAGTGGTATGGCGTTGCTGTTGTATTTTGAATAATCGTTCTCTGTGGGACCGATTATTAAGTATCGTCTCGCTCAAGCAGGCTATGCATTATTCTGCACAATAACTTTTATTATTATAAATGCCAATCCAACTAACGTAAACAGAAATATGTTCAAACGCTTCTGTACGTTCACAATGTAAGAATTGGCTTCATTTATTTGAAATGACAAGCCTGTATGATGAGATTTTTAAGCGGTTTAATACACGCATCACTAAGGGAAATGAAATCGAAGCGTTTGCAATAATGCCCAATCATTTGCACCTCTTAATTTTTGTAAAAAAACAAACAACATCAATATGCGCTGGCAAATGGAAGGCGTTTAGCGCATCGTCCGCTTGGCTGGACTGAAAGTTTTACTGATAATTATTTTAAAATGAATTATTCAATATTGCTTATTGTTGTTCAAAATCATTTTCATACACTACTTTTCCATCTGTTCCCCTGAGAGAAATGTCGTCAATCTCGCAAAGACCATTTGACGTAAACGTCAGGCCTGTAATAAGGCCGCCCGATCTTGTGTAAGCGGCTGAAAATATTTCCCGGTTACCTATAAAAATCCGCGCTGTTTTATTCTGTACAATCACTTCCATATCCTGCCACTGGTAGATATCCACACCGAAAGAAGACAAATCCGTTGTTTTACCATTTAATAAATGCTCACCAACATTTACGCCGGTGTTGCTGGTGCAGCCGGGAAGCGTAGTGAAAAAATAAAGTGAATTGCTCTGTTCGCATATTTCAGGCATAATCATCGGGCACGTTACATTATTAACCGCCTTAAACCTTATCCTCGCCTTCAATATAAAATTGTCGGATTCTACGTTACATGCTTCAGGAAATAAAGTATAGTAATAAAAGTTAGGCAGTTCAGGATTTACTTTGCTGGCGACAATATCATCACGCGTTAATGATAGCACGCCATTTTTTACCGGCATCTTTGGTGTTATACGGGAAGGTAAACCCTTAAACAATCCCGGCTTACTAAAAAAGAACCATCCTTTGGTTGGAATACTAACATCAATTGTTTTAACCACTTGATCGTTCACCATCAGCTTTGCATTGTGATAGCCGGGTTCATAGTAAATATCAGTAAGCGTATGTTTGTTTTTTTCAATTTTCACCCGCCTGTCCCTGTCCCATGATTGCTGAATAAAAAAGCTATCACCATTTACCTTAGTAACATCATACGTAAACACTACAGTGTTTGGAATATCGTTACTTGTTGTTTTCTTCACTGAAAATGAAACATCCTTTTCTTCAACATTTCCAGGTTTTAAAAGATAGACCAGCGAGGCACTTAACAGGAAAAGAGTGACTGCAATTACAGGGATGAAAATTCTGTAGGAAAACCGGAATTTTCTTTTTTTTCGATTCACCGTTCCATTAGTGGTGCCCAGGCCAGTTTCCTGCTGTTTAATTTTCCTGAATTCCTGCCAGCTTCCATACCCCAGATAAGCAGTGATGGCATTTAGCGTGGCGGCCTGTGGTAAATGATTAAACTGCCCGTTCAATAAGCGTTTGATGGTAGAAATGCTGATGAGTACGCCGGTACTGTTTTCAATCTCGTTGGATAAAAATTCAAAGTCGCGCTGCCGTAGTGCTTTAGCATCTGCATAACCGGACTTATGACTAATCTCGGCAAGGCAAATTTTTACCAGCTCTTTATCACTCAAACCCGTTTGGTTGCTGTTTGAATGGCTTTTGAACGGGTTTTGAAGCAAAAATCCAGGCATATACATCCATTTTTGAAACCGTAATCAAATAAAACTAATCATTAAACTTTTATCAAATGAACCGATTTTGGCAAGCGGTACTGCTCACTACATTAGTG